>NZ_JBHERJ010000067.1:0-203096 GCF_043359455.1 Lysinibacillus sp. PWR01
GGTGGCGACTCCTGAGGGAAGCGAGGGAAGCAGCTCGACCCCGCCCGCGGAAAGCATCCGCCCGTAGTGGCAATCAACGGCTTTATTTTATTTCATTGTAAAAGAAAAAGACTGCAGGCAAACTCAAAATTCATTGAGTTTGTCTACAGTCTCGATGATTATTTAACTGGTACTACTGCACCTTTCCACTCTTCTAAAATGAAGTCTTGGATTTCTTTAGATGTTAATACTTCTAATAATTTTTTAATTTCAGATTTTGTTTCATCACCTGCACGTACTGCGATGATGTTAACATATGGAGATTCTTTATCTTCAAGAGAAATCGCATCTTCGATTGGGTTTAGACCGTTATCGATGGCAAAGTTAGAGTTGATCAGTACTGCATCGCCTTCATCATTTTCATACATTTGTACAAGCATTTCTGGTGCAGTATTTGCATCGAATTTAAAGTTTTTAGGATTTTCATCAATATCTTTTAATTCTGCTGCTGTTTTATCAATGCCTTCTTTTAATTTAATTAAGCCTTTAGCTTCTAATAATGACAGCATACGACCATGGTCAGATACTGAGTTAGAAAGTAAAATTGTTGCGCCCTCAGGTAGGTCTTCTAACGTTTTATATTTTTTTGAGTAAATACCGATTGGTTCAATATGAACGCCACCAGCATTGACAAAATCATAGCCATTGTCTTTGATTTGTAGTTCTAAGTAAGGAATGTGCTGGAAATAGTTTGCATCAATTTCTTTTGACTCTAAATCTTGGTTTGGTAGAACATAATCTGTATACGTTTCAATTTCAAGGTCCACGCCTTCTTTAGCTAAAATAGGTTTTGCTTTTTCTAAAATAACTGCGTGCGGTGTATTAGAAGCACCTACTTTTAATGTTACGTTTTCTTTACTATCTGTTTGATCGCCAGATGCTGATTTTTCATCTTCTTTTTTATCTGTACCGCAAGCTGCTAATGCTAGTACAAGTATTGATAAAAATAATCCTGCTAATAACTTCTTCATTTATGACACTCCCTTTTATTTGTTTAAAATATGTTAGCGGTAAGAACCGGAATAACCTCAATTTTCTTTCTAGCGTTTATCAATTCTCTCGGTAAATAAATCACCAATCCATTGAATAATAAATACGACTACTAAGATCAAAATAGTTGCCATTAATGTCACATCTTGGCGATTTCGTTGGAAGCCGTCTAGGAACGCTAGGTTACCAAGACCACCTGCACCGATAATTCCAGCCATCGCAGTATAACCTACAAGGGCAACAGCTGTTACAGTGATACCAGAAATTAAAGCTGGTAATGATTCAGGGATCAATACTTTCCAAATAATTGTAGAAGTTTTTGCCCCCATTGAACGGGCTGCTTCTATAACACCTTTATCAATTTCGCGTAACGCAATTAATACCATACGAGCATAAAATGGTGCTGCACCGATAATTAATGCTGGTAACGCCGCATTAGCTCCTCGAATTGTACCAAGTAAAAACTTCGTAAATGGAATTAATAAAATAATTAATACGATAAATGGAATGGAGCGGAATATATTAACGAGTGATCCTGTTAAAAAGCTAACGATTTTATTTGCCCATAACTGATTGGGACTAGTTAAAAATAGAATGATACCAATGGCTAACCCAAGAATAAATGTCACAACTGTAGAAATAGCTGTCATATACAATGTTTCATACGTAGCTTGCCACATATTTTCCCAGTCTACATTCGGAAAGAGATTAGTTAGCATTTGCAATCACCTCCGTTTGTACTTCGACTGTATTTAAATAACGAAGGGCTTCAGCCACGTTTGTCTTCGAGCCATCAATTTGCACAATCAGTGTACCGTATGCACCATTTTTTGTTTGTGAAATATTACCATGAACAATACTTACCTCTACATCAAATTGTTTCACAAGATGTGAGATAACAGGTTGTTCTGTTTTTTCACCAACAAAAATCAGTTTGACAAGTTGTCCAGTTGGATAGTTTGCTTTGATTTGTGCCACCGTATCCTGTGTTTCCTTTGTGTCTGTAATTTGAGATACAAACTTTTTGGTAATGGCCGCTTGTGGTGCTTGGAAGACTTGTAATACCTCACCACGTTCCACAATTTCGCCTGCCTCCATCACCGCTACACGATGACAAATTTTGCGGATGACATGCATTTCGTGTGTAATCAGGACGATTGTTAAGCCTAAGCGTTCATTTATATCAACGAGTAAATCGAGAATGGCATCCGTCGTTTCAGGATCGAGTGCCGATGTCGCCTCATCACATAGTAAAACTTCTGGATTATTCGCTAATGCACGGGCAATCCCTACACGTTGCTTTTGTCCACCGGAAAGCTGGGATGGATATGCCTTATCACGTCCTTCTAGGCCTACAAGTGCAATTAATTCCTTTACACGTGCTTCACGTTGAGCCTTTGGAAAACCAGCGATTTCTAAAGGGAAAGCAATATTTTCAGCCACTGTTCTCGACCAAAGTAAATTGAAATGCTGGAAAATCATACTTACCTTTTGTCTAGCTGCTCGAAGCTTTTGTCCTTTTATCGATGAAAATTCTTGATTGTTCACCGTTACTGTTCCTGTTGTCGGTTTCTCTAAACCGTTTAATAAACGAATCATGGTACTTTTACCAGCGCCACTATAGCCGATAATGCCAAAAATTTCACCTTTATTGATGGTAAGGTTGACGTCTTTGACTGCCGTTAATTCGCCATTTGCTGTTTTGTATTTCTTTGTAATATTTTGAAGCTGGATCATAGCGAATACTCCTTTTCTCATATAGAAAACCCCTTCACTCACAGACAAGTAGAAGGGGTCACGTATTATACGTTAAACCGTTCTCTCATCTTTCAAAGAAAAATCTTTGGGTGATTTGGCACCTTTTCACATTGTGATGGTTGCCGGGCTTCATAGGGCACTTCCCTCCGCCACTCTTCATAAGAGTTCGATATATTTAATGTTTTAGTAATATATTTGATACTTTACCACGCTAGTAAAGTTCAGTCAATTGATTTTTTTAACAATTCATATAAAAATGGTACGGATTGAAAAGCATAAATCTTTTCTGTCACTTTTTCGCCATCACTGATGAGTAGACATGGAACACTTTCAATTTGATGTTCATAGGCTATGTGTTCCAAAAAATTGATATTCGCTTTGCCAATTTGTAGCTGTGGCAGTAATTGTTCAATAATGGACATCATTTTGGATGCCACTGCGCACGTTCCACACATTGGTGTATATAAATAAAATGCAGCTGTCTCTCCCGACTGTTGGGCCGCTGCCCACTGCTCTGTTGACCATTCTTCCATTTTTCACGCAACCTTACAAAATATATTCATTATGGATTGAGAAATGTGCACGCAGTAAAATCATTGCTAACACTTTTCTTGGTGTTGTCTCTACTTCCTTGTACGTTGGCATTGTACGAAGGTGCTCAGCTTCTGGATAATGTCTGTCCATTAATGCACGTAGCTTATCACCAGAAGTATCTGCATCAAAAAAAGTAAATAGCTCACAGCCCTCGTAGGGATCAAGTAGTTCTTCTAATTGATGCACACCAATTGTGCCGTTCGTACATAGTATTGTAACATTCTCATTTAAAATAGGCTCAATTTGTAGCTTATCTGAGCGTCCTTCTACTATCAAGCATTTTCCCTCGAACATTACGCCACCTCCATTTAGAGATCCCACTTATAAGTCATTATATAACAAAAAACGCCGGTAGTTTCCGACGTTTTTTGATTATGGCTTGTCTTATTCAGCGATCATTTCTTCGTATTGCTCTGCTGTCATTAGTTTCTCAATTTCTGATGCATCAGCAGGCTCAACAACGATCATCCATGCTTTTTCATATGGTGATTCATTAACGAATTCTGGGCTATCTTCTAAATCTGCATTTACTTCAACTACAGTACCTGAGATTGGTGCGTATAATTCAGAAACAGTTTTTACTGATTCTACGCTACCGAATGGATCATCTGTTTTGATTTCGTCGCCAACTTGTGGAAGCTCAACGAATACGATATCTCCTAATTCAGATTGTGCGAAGTGAGTAATACCAATACGTACTTTTCCATCTTCTACTTTTACCCATTCATGTTCTTCAGAGTATCGTAAGTCTTTAGGTGTGCTCATGCAAAAAACCCCTCCATAAATATGTAATATATTCACTTTCAGTTTGCCATACTTCTCCTATAAATACAAGGTTAAATACGTTATTTCCAAGCTTGCTCAAAATCTGCTTCTTTAAAACCTAAAGTAACTTTTTTTCCATCTGTGACGATGGGACGTTTAATTAACATACCGTCGGAAGCAAGTAGCTCAAGCTGTTCATCCTCAGTCATTTCCGCTAACTTGTCTTTTAAGCCAAGCTCACGATATTTCATGCCAGAAGTATTAAAAAACTTCTTCAAAGGCTGTCCACTAGCTTGCCAAATAGCTGTTAATTCTTCCTTAGTTGGCGGTTGCTCTGCGATATGTACCTCTTCATAGGAAACCTCATGCTCATTTAACCACTTCTGTGCCTTTTTACATGTTGTACATTTCGGATAATGGAAAAATTGAATCGTCATTACAATGCTCCTCTTCTGTCTTTTTCTGTAGTATACCATCATAGTTGTTTTCAATGGTGAACTTCACTCTTTTTTGTAAGTTTATCCACCAGTTTCACATTTTTATCCGTCTCTTATACGATTCTATCCACCAATTTTGCACTTCTATCCATCTCATATAAAAAACCTAGCTATCTTTTGCAGATAGCTAGGCTAGGTGTGCGCTATTAAACAATATATTTTTCAGCATCAATTAGTTTAACTGACGCCTCACGCTTCTTCGCAATTAAGTTGTATGGATTATTGCGCGTTAGCTTACGCAGTGCAGATAATGTCATACGGGCTGCATCGCCATCTGCTGAAGCAAGAATTGTGTCTTTTGCTTCTTTTTCGATTTCTGCGAATGCTTCTTGGCAGAAAATTTGTGTGTATAGCAATTTTTGATGAGCTTTTTCAGCGCCGTCACGAGCAATTGCCTTTTCTGTACGTAAGACAGCTGATTCCATCGCAAATAATTGGTTAGCGATATTGGCAATGTTCACCAATACTTCTTGCTCTTGATCAAGTTTTGCACCAAAGCGTTGTGCTGCTAAGCCTGCAGCTAATACCGCAATCTTCTTCGCATTTTTCACTAAATATTTTTCTTGTGCTAGCGGCTCTGTACCGATATCTTCTGGCATTAGCATGAGCAGCTCTTGCTGTAAACTTTGAGCAACTTGTAATAGAGGAAGCTCACCTTTTAGTGCCTTTTTCATAAATGTACCAGGTACTATCATGCGGTTAATTTCGTTTGTGCCTTCAAAAATTCGATTAATACGAGAATCACGGTAAATACGCTCTACCTCATACTCAGCCATAAAGCCATAACCGCCATGAAGTTGTACTGCTTCATCTGCAATATAGTCTAATGTTTCTGAACCGAATACTTTGGCAATCGAGCATTCAATAGCATATTCAGCAATCGCACCTGCAATCACTTTTCCTTGCTTTTGCTCTTCTAGGCTTAATTGGCTTAAGCGATCCTCAAATAGACCAACAGTACGATAGTTTAATGATTCTGAAGCATATAATTGAGAAGCCATTGTTGATAATTTCTCTTTTGTCAGATTGAATTCAGAAAGCTTTGTTTTAAATTGCTGACGTTGGTTTGTATACTGAATAGCTAACTCCAATGCACGTTTAGATCCACCAATTGTGCCCACGCCAAGTTTATAACGACCAATGTTTAAAATATTGAACGCAATGACATGACCACGACCAATTTCACCTAATAGATTTTCTACAGGTACTTCCGCATCTTCTAATACTAATGTACGAGTAGATGATGATTTAATCCCCATTTTCTTCTCTTCTGGGCCTACCGAAACACCAGTGTATGCTCGTTCTACGATAAATGCAGAGAATTTATCGCCATCAATTTTTGCGTAGACAACAAATACATCAGCAAAGCCTGCATTCGTAATCCATTGCTTTTCACCATTTAAAATATAATGTGTGCCAGCTTCATTTAATTTCGCAGTCGTTTTTGCACCTAAAGCATCAGAACCTGAGCCTGGCTCTGTTAATGCATAAGCAGCAATTAATTCACCTGAAGCAAGCTTAGGTAAATATTTTTTCTTTTGATCTTCATTACCGAATAGAACAATTGGTAATGACCCAATACCAACATGGGCACCATGTGTGATAGAGAAACCACCTGCAACAGACATTTTTTCAGCGATTAAAGCTGAAGAAACTTTGTCTAATCCAAGCCCTTCGTATTCTTCAGGTACATCTGCTCCAAGTAAGCCTAATTCGCCTGCACTTTTTAGGAGACGCACTGAATGCTCAAATTCATGGTGCTCTAAATTTTCAACTACTGGTAAGACTTCATTTGCCACATATTCCTCTGTTGTTTTAGCAATCATTTTATGCTCGTCAGTGAAATCTTCCGGTGTAAATACACGATCTAATTCCACATCTTCAATAAGAAATCCGCCGCCTTTAATGAAATCAGTTGTTTTTTCAGTCATGATAAATTCCTCCCAATATATCGTTTTGTTTGTTGATTCCCCTAATGATCATGTATAGAAAAGCTTGATGTATACAATGTTCGGAGGCAACCGTAAACAGTACACCTCAAGCTGATCTAGCTAAATTTATAAAATTTCAAATACACCAGCAGCGCCCATACCGCCACCAATACACATTGTCACGACGCCATATTTTTTACCTTGACGCTTCAATTCATGAATCAGCTTTAATGTTAAAATAGCTCCCGTTGCGCCTAGTGGATGACCTAATGCAATCGCTCCACCATTGACATTGACTTTATCTTGGTCGATGCCTAAATGACGTACAACCTCTAGTGACTGTGAAGCAAATGCTTCATTGATTTCCCATAAATCAATATCATCGATGGATAAACCTGCAATTTCCAATGCTTTTGGCACTGCCACGATAGGGCCGATGCCCATTACTTCAGGAGGTACACCACCAACTGCAAAGCCTAGGAATTTTGCCATTGGTGTCAGTCCCTGCTTGTCAGCTTCTTCACGATCCATTACTAGTACGGCTGCTGCACCATCAGAAGTTTGGGAGGCATTACCAGCTGTTACACTGCCTTTTACATGGAAAGCTGGACGCAGTTTTGCTAAACCTTCAACTGATGTACCTGGACGTACACCTTCATCCATACTAAATGTGAATTTTTTTACTTGTGGTTTATTGTTATCGTCTACGTAATGCTGTTCCACTTCGATTGGTACAATTTCATCATTGAATTTACCTTCTTTAATCGCCTTTTCAGCAAGGGCGTGTGAGCGAACAGCAAAAGCATCTTGATCTTCACGACTAACATTGTATTGACGAGCTACTTCCTCAGCTGTATGCCCCATGCCCATATAATATTGTGGAGCCGTTTCCGCTAAAGTCGGATTTAAACGTGGTGTATTCCCCACCATCGGCACCATACTCATGGATTCTACACCACCAGCAAGAATGGCCTTTGAGTGTCCTAGCATGATTCGCTCTGCTGCATAGGCAATCGCCTGTAAACCTGATGAACAAAATCTATTAATCGTCAGAGCAGGCGTTGTATCTGGTAATCCAGCAAGTGCACCAATACTACGTGCCACATTCATCCCTTGCTCTGCTTCTGGCATCGCACAGCCTAAAATTAAATCATCAATCGGCCCTTCATAGCCTGCTCTTTTCAATGTTTCTTTGACTACGACAGCACCAAAATCATCTGGTCTTACTGTTGCTAAAGAACCTTTTTTTGCTTTTCCAATTGGAGTTCGTGCTCCTGCTACAATAACGGCTTCACGCATCGTATTAATCCCCCTTTGTTTCATGTGCAAGATTGATCTATTTCGTCAATTAGTTACGAAGTGGTTTACCTTTTAACAGCATGTGTTGCATTCTTTGCTGTGAAAGTGGATTAGCAACAAGGCTAAGGAATGCCTCACGCTCTAAGTTCAATAAATATTGCTCATCGACTAAAGTGCCATATGGAACCTTACCACCTGCAATAACATAGGCTAATTTTTTAGCAATTTTCAAATCATGTTCGCTAATAAAGCCTGACTCAAACATCCCTTGCGCACCGATGAGTAATGTTCCATAGCCTGATGCACCGACCACTGGCACTTTTGTTGGTACAGGTGGTTGATAGCCTGCTTCGTAAAGCGCTAATGCCGCCTGCTTCGCATCATATAATTGATGATCTGGATTAACTGAAATACCATCCGCAAAGTTTAGGAAATTATTTTCACGTGCTTCCTCACCAGATGTTGAAACCTTCGCCATCGCAATTGTTTCAAATACTTTATTAGCAATATGTTGATAGTCTACCTCTACGCCATTTGGTAAGCCCTTTAGGAATTTTTGATAGAGCGCTTTATTTCCGCCGCCACCTGGAATTAACCCAACCCCAACTTCCACTAAGCCCATATATGTTTCCATCGTTGCTTGAATATGTGCAGCCGGTAAGCAAACCTCTGCCCCTCCACCTAATGTCATGGCAAACGGTGCTGCTACAACAGGCTTACGTGAATATTTGATTTTTTGCATAGCATCTTGGAATGCCTTAATCACGAAATCTAGCTCAAAAATATTATCATCCTGTGCTTCTACTAAAATCATTCCTAGATTTGCGCCAACACAGAAGTTTTTCCCCTGATTACCGATGACTAAGCCCTTATAGTTAGCCTCTACCTCATCTACCGCAAAGTTAATCATTTGAATAATATCTAGACCGATTGCGTTGGATTGCGAATGGAACTCAAGTAATGCAATTCCATCCCCTAAATCTATTAAACTAGCACCTGTGTTTGATTTAATCACACCATGCTTTTTCTTATAACGTTTTAAATTAATCTCTTTTTCATTGACTGGTACTTTGACATATTGTGAACCATTATAATAAGCTAAGTCGCCATCTAATTCTGTATAGAATGTCTCGAAGCCATTTGCTAACATCTCTTTGATAAATGCAGGTACCTCTCGACCTTCAGCCTCCATTTTTGCCACAGAATCTTTTACGCCTATAGCATCCCAAATTTCAAACGGCCCTTGTTGCCAGCCGAAGCCCCATTTCATCGCATTATCGATGGCTACGATATCATCTGCAATCTCACCATGTAGCTGTGCAGAATAAAGTAATGTTGGTGCAAAAATTCCCCATAATAGCTCACCTGTACGATCCTTCGCATAGGTTAACGCCTTAACTTTATTAGCCAATCCACGAGTTTGTTTCGCCATTTCAATAGAAGGTGTTTTTAATTTTTTCGCTGGACTATACGTTAAGGTTGTTGGATCAATTTCATGTATCTCTTTTCCTTGCTTTAAGAAGAAACCTTGACCCGATTTAGCACCCAGCCAACCGTTCGCGACCATTTTTTGTAAAAACTCTGGCACTGCAAATACTTGCTGCTCCTCACCAGTTGTTTGATCGTAAACATTTTTCGCTACATGAATGAATGTATCTAACCCCACTACATCTAGCGTACGGAAAGTTGCAGATTTTGGACGACCAATAAGCGGACCTGTTACAGAATCTACTTCACCAACAGAGTAACCACCTTTTAACATCTCCTGTAAGGTGATAAGTAAACCATATGTTCCGATGCGGTTGGCAATAAAGTTTGGTGTATCCTTTGCAAGTACAACACCTTTACCAAGCACATCTTCCCCAAACGTTTTCATGAAGCTAACTACTTCAGGTGCAGTTGTATTGGCAGGAATCACTTCTAATAATTTTAAATAGCGAGGTGGGTTGAAAAAGTGTGTGCCCAGAAAATGCTTTTGGAAATCATCTGAACGTCCCTCTGCCATCGCATTAATGCTAATACCAGATGTATTTGAACTAATGATTGTTCCTGGTGTACGAACAGCATCAATTTTTTCGTAAAGACTTTGTTTAATTGGTAAATTTTCTACAACAACTTCAATAATCCAATCTACATCTTTTAGTTTTCCTAGATCGTCTTCAAAGTTGCCAACCGTTAGTAGTGATAAATTTTTCTTAGAAGTAAGTGGTGCTGGCTTTTGCTTTAATAACTTTTGCAAAGCTCCGTTTACAATACGATTTCTTACAGCTGGATGCGCTAAAGAAAGACCCTTTGCCTCTTCCTCTTGCGTCAGTTCCTTTGGTGCAATATCCAATAGTAATGTTGGTATACCGATATTTGCTAAATGTGCTGCAATTCCAGAGCCCATCACCCCAGAACCTAGAACAGCTGCTTTTTTAATGTTGTAAGTCACAAGCAATTCCCCCTTATTCTCCCATTGAATGAATAGCCATTCATTTTTTGGCCAAAAAAATATCAAGTGTACCTTAGTGAATTTTTTGTCCTTTTGTTGAATGAGATTCTCTCCACTCAACCAAGCACGACTAAGGTTTATCTTCGTTCCAACGACACTTCACAATGAATGAAGATAAAACTACTTTTCTGTTTTTAGTGTAGATTATTTTGTCTAATTTAGCAATCTTTTTTCAAGAATTATTTTTGCAATATACATCTTTTTTTGTTTTTAGCGAGCTAAAAGCGGACAAGAAGTAGCGATCGAAACGGCCAAACAGAAAACTTTCGAATTGCAAGAAAAATGTGTAGAATGGATAGCAAGGAGAGTGAATACTTAATGAAAACTATTACTACTGCAGAACAATTTAATGAACTAATCGCTGGCGACCAAAAGGTTTTAGTAAAATTTTATGCTGGCTGGTGCCCAGATTGCACACGTATGAATATGTTCATCGATCCAATCATTGAAGAGTACAACCAATATGACTGGTATGAGCTAAACCGTGACGAGCTTCCAGAAATCGCTGATAAGTACGATGTTATGGGAATTCCAAGCTTATTGATTTTCCAAAACGGTGAAAAACTTGCACACTTACATAGTGCAAATGCCAAAACACCACAGCAAGTAACAGAATTTTTATCTGCTCAGCAATAATGAATAAAGAGCTGCATTTCTTCGTGAAATGCAGCTCTTTTTGAAAGGAGCCTATTATGCGTCAACATTTGCCACTACGAGGAACCTCACAATATGAGGTTTCCATTGCACCAAGCTATCGCAATTCTGCCTGTGGACCTACTACGATTCACGTCATCTTAAACTTTTTAAACGAGTCAACGCCTTCCATTAATGAGCTGTATAAACTGCTTGGTGGCACAAAAATTGGCTTATTTAAATGGATACTGATTCGTAACCTTCGTCGACTGCTACCAACCAGGGATATTCGAACTTGTTCATTAAAGGAAGCTCTACAGGAAATTGATGCAGGTCGCCCAGTTGCTATGCGTTTTGACCGCTATTTTAGCCTCCAGTGGCGAGATAAGAAATCAACCTTTTCCTATCATTGGGTACCACTTATTGGCTATGAGATAAAAAATGATGAGCTATGGTTAATATTCCATGATAATGGGGGGCCACATCGTGATAGCCAAATTCGTCAGGCTCTCTATAAGGACAACGAGAAGGTATTATCTTTTGTTAAATTGGCACCTCACGAGAGCAAATAACCATTAGCTAATTATTTGCTCTTTTTTAATGTGTCATTAATCACCTCTGCAAAAATATCAGCAGTTCGATAGGTTTCCTCTAGACTATTTTCTACACCACCAATATTTAACAACAAAGAATTTTCATGTATATCTTGATTATAGGTATTGGCGGTCCTCTCTCCCTTTTCGATAACTCCTCTCGATAGACCCGGATATCGCTGCTCTAATTGTTCATGAAGCTGTACAGCAAATTGCTTATTCTGCTCATAATTGATACTGATTTCCGAAACAATAAATTGAATTTTTGCATATGATTTACCATTTATTTCGATCGTTGAATCACTTCTACTACTGGAATCTCGGTGAATGTCAAACACCATCTGAATACTTTCATTCTCTTCTAACGCTTTTTTTAAATAGTAACCGGAAAATGTATAGGCTTCTGGGAAATGCTTATTATATTTTTCTAAGACGCCAAAGATATCTGTATTATCATGAATGGCATTAATTTGCAGATCATTTAATGCTTTACTTAATCTTTTCCCAACAAGCGTAACATTTTTCGTCTCACTCACTGCCGTCATCTTTTCCTTTTGTGCGTCAAGTTCGGGGAAATAAGATTCCCGATTATGTGTATGATAAATGTAAACTAAAGGCTTTGATAACGTTTGTGCAGATTGTCCAAATGTCTGGTTGATCCCTTCTCTTTCAAGAATTAGCAAACAAAAAATGAAAACAGATACGAAAACTCCGCTTGAAATAATTGTCGTAAATCTGATAATTTTTCTTTTTTTCTCTAAGTCCCTCGCTTTCATTCGAAGCAACTTTTCTGTTGAGCTTTTAAACTCTTTTGATGGATACTGAGGGTACATTTCTTTTAGCTCATCCATTAATTCCTGCTCACTTCGCATTTGTCAAAGCCCCCTCTATTTCAATATTCAGTTTCTTTTTCAAAATTTTCAAGGCTCGATGGTAATCCACTTTGACTTTCGCCATACTACATTGTAAAACGGCTGCTGTTTCACTTACTGAAAATTCATTGATACCTCGGAGAATGACAACTGCTCTGAAATCAGGCTTTAATGTTGCAATAGCCTCATGAATTAATCTTTTCGTTTCTGTTATTTCAAATTCTTCATCAGGTTTCTTGTCACTCGATGATAACTGTTTAAAAAATCCCTCTTTAAACAGGGCCGTAAACCTCCTTTTTCGATAATGATCGATTGCTACATGTTTTGCTATTGATAAAATCCAAGTCTTTAAAGGATAGTTACTATTAAATTTCGGTAAGCTTTTCAAAACTCGAATAAATACTTCTTGTGTTAAATCCTCTGCATCATTTTGATTATCCATAAAATAAATCAAAAACCGATACACATCCAAATAATGCAAATTATAAATTTCTACTATTTTTGATTCTAAATTAGGCGAATCAAACAAGCTTTCCCCTCCTCCATGTATTGTCACTTATAATTCGTTTGAAAGTGAAAAAAGGTTACAAAAAATTTCAATAAAAAAAGCAGAGCATATTGCTATACTCTGCGATGATAAGCTAAATAAGGGTATACAAAGATCGGGCGTGCTTGGCAATTAGCGTGTAGCCACGCTCTTCTATTTCTTTAATAATATGTGGTTCATAGTTTGGTAACACAAGGCTCGTAAAATCGGCGTCAATTGGTACATTGGTTTGAATCGTTGCAAGCTCATGTGATAGCTGCAACATATCTAAATTATCTTGGATTTTTGTTCGTTGACCTGGCTTTAATTCACCAAGCGACTCTAGTATTTTGTCTATCGAGCCATATGTTTGAATAAGCGTTAACGCTTGTTTAGGGCCAATCCCTTTCACACCTGGGTAGCCATCACTTGAATCACCCATAAAGGCTTTCACCTGTGCAAACTGTGCTGGTTCAATACAATATTCTTCTTTAAAGCGAGCGTGTGTATAAATATCGTATTCTGTATAGCCCTTTTTCATAAACGCAATTTCTGTAGAAGGTCTTAAAAGCTGAAGTAAATCCTTATCACCACTAATGACAGTAATGTCTGCCTCGTCCTGCCATTTCGTAATCATGGAGCCAATTAAATCATCTGCCTCCATGCCCTTCACTCCGAAATTCTGCCAGCCAATTTGCTGCGATAAATTTTTCGCCATATCAAATTGTGGCAGCATTTCCTCTGGTGGGGCTGGGCGATTTGCTTTATAGCCATCAAATAAATCATTGCGGAATGTATGTGCTCCCATATCCCAGCAAACAGCCATATGTGTAGGCTTCATGATTGATTGTGCTGTTAGAACATGTCGCACAAATCCTTGGGCTCCATTCGTTGGTGTTCCATCTGCCAAGCGAATAAAATGCCCCATGGCAGCCGAAGCGAAAAAAGAACGGAATAACAGTGCCATACCGTCAACAATCAATAATTTTGGTTTTGTTGTCATGAATAATTTCCTCTCTATTACAATACAAAGTTTGTATCTATTTAGTGTTGTCTACTTAAACATTATAGCAAACTTTCAATAATCAGCATTGTTAATACTCGGAAATACACTTACTCTACAACGTAACCTTCCCTTTTTTCGAGATACGATTGCGATGATCTAGTTGAATACCAGTTAACCATTGTAAAAATGCCGTCACACCAATCTTAACGGTTTCTGGACGCAGTATGCCTTCTTTAGGATCAGCATAAACAAAATCAATATGACGAACACCCTCATTTTCACCAATAAGCTTAAGGATATCAAACAATTCATAAGCCGTTAAACCACCAGGTGAAGCTGCAGGAACATCACATGCAAATACAATATCAAGTGCATCTAAATCCACTGACACATAAATGCGATCTACTTCATACATAAGCTGACGCAGCATTTCACGTATTGTGAGCTGAATACCATCTCGTCGCATTTGCTTTAACGTAATCATATGAATGCCTTGTTCTTTAGCATAATGAATCATTTCTGGTGAATTGAAAAATCCATGCAAACCAACATTATAGACATGTCTCCCCTCTACAACCCCTGCAGCAATTAACTGATGAATTGGAGAATCTTGCGCTAAACCAATCTCCTCTTGGTTCCTTGCATCTAAATGCGTATCAATCTGAATAATGCCAATGCGATCCTGTGGGAAGGCGTTTTTTATCCCTTTTATGGAGTGCGCGGTAATAGTATGATCTCCACCAATCAAACAAGTAAAGCTTCTTTGAAAAGCTATACTTAAATTTTCCGCAGCAGCCTCGATGGCAGACTCCGAAAGCATTCTATCTTGTTCTAGAATTGCCACGTCCCCTAAATCCACAACCGAAAGAGCGCGTAAATTCACCTGCTCATCTAAATTATACGATTGAAAACCTGGCCAAGCCTTACGAAAGGCTGTTGGGTATTGTGCTTTTGACGACGCACCATTGGCATACGATAAAAGGGCGCCATATACAACAATATCCACCTCATTTGGATTCGGATTTGTCTGCTGCTTTATCCACTGATGCATCGCTGATCCATTTTCCTGCTTCCATTGGCATTCTGACTGTATAAACATATTCATCTACCACCTTCTTTTCATTCAAGTTAAATTGACCTAAATCAATTGTTGCTCCCCTATAAATGTCCTAACATATTTTCTCTATAGTAATAGTACCATTCGTACAATGATTTTCGTCAAAGTTTTTCTTTTTTCCTCTTTTCTTGGAAATTTTCTTTTGATCCAACAAAAAAAGCAAACTTGAAATCAGTTTGCTCAGAAATTACATATATCTTTTATTAGGAGATTGTGGCTTTTCTCCACTTTTGGAGTGGGATTCAACCTGCTTTGATCACTTTGACACTCTTTATGAGCGAGTTTCACCTTGCTTTGATCACTTTGACACTCTTTATGAGCGGGATCCAACCTGCTTTGATCACTTCAACACTCTTTATGAGCGGCATTCAACCTGCTTTGATCACTTTGACACTCTTTATGAGCGGCTTCCATCCATCTGTGATCACTTCAACACTCTTTATGAGCGAGTTTCACCTTGCTTTGATCACTTTGACACCTTTTATGAGTGGGGTTCAACCTGCTTTGATCACTTTGACACTCTTTATGAGCGAGTTTCACCTTGCTTTGATCACTTTGACACTCTTTATGAGCGGAGTTCAAACTGCTTTGATCACTTTGACTCCCTTTTTGAGCAGGTTTTTACCTGCTTTGATCACTTCAACACTCTTTATGAGCGGCATTCAACCTGCTTTGATTACTTCAACACTCTTTATGAGCGGGATCCAACCTGCTTTGATCACTTCAACACTCTTTATGAGCGGGATCCACCTTGCTTTGATCACTTTGACACTCTTTATGAGCGAGTTTCACCTTGCTTTGATCACTTTGACACTCTTTATGAGCGGGGTTCAACCTACTTTGATCACTTTGACACTCTTTATGAGCGAGGTTCAACCTGCTTTGATCACTTCGACACCCTTTATGAGCGAGTTTCACCTTGCTTTGATCACTTCGACACTCTTTATGAGCAGCTTCCACCCTTCTGTGATCACTTCGACACCCTTTTTGAGCGGGGTTCACCTTGCTTTGATCACTTTGACACTCTTTATGAGCGGGATCCACCCTTCTGTGATCACTTCGACACTCTTTATGAGCAGCTTCCAACCTGCTTTGATCACTTCAACACTCTTTATGAGCGGCTTCCACCTTGCTTTGATCACTTCAACACTCTTTATGAGCAGCTTCCACCATTCTGTGATCACTTCGAAACTCTTTATGAGCAGCTTCTACTCTTTTACGAGCACTTAGCTCAGCTCTTTGACCAGAAATCACCCTTTATCAAGCAGGAAACTCCACCATTTCAACATCTCGCCTCTTTATTAGAACCTCTCGAATTGACTACTTCTGCTGTTTCGAAAGGTTTTCGCAAAGTTCTGCTACCTCATACATGGAATAGCTTTGAAAATCATACTGGCTACGCAATTCTTCAAAATAACGTAATAGTTCTTCTAGCATCGCCAAATTTTTTTCAATATGCTTACCAAAATTATGAGGGTGCCACCATAAATGATAAAAAGCTTGTGCCTGTGCAGCCTTGAGCATGCCTTCCTTTATTCGCTTTATTTTTAAACTTTCGAATGCACGCAATGGACTACAATATGGCCTTAAAAAAGCACTTGATCGAATATTAATCAGTTGCTCCTCTTGCATTTCCTCCAGTGTGGCTATATGATGGCCAGTTATATTCCAATAGCTATCTAGCCACTTCTTTGCACCTAAAAGTCTTCCCTTTTTCGTAAACTTTTGAGCGTCATATAATGCATGATTTTCTGTACCTCTATAGCAAACATAGCCCGCTTCTAGACAAGCTGTTAAATAGTCTTTGTTTACTTGATTACGAGGAAAAACAATGGACTTCATAGGCGTAGTATAACCTTCACTGATTGTTTTGGTTGCGTGTAAATCTGCGCAAAAGGCAGCTTCTGTTTGGCCCTTTTCCAAGCAATAAAAATGAGAAAATGTATGACTTCCTATTTCCTGATGTGGTGTACGTTTAATTTCCTCAATTAAAGATTTACCAAAATGCAGGAGGTCCTCTTGTTCATTTTCGCCCACCTTTGCAAGCTGTGTATGTGCTGCAAAGCGCATGTTTTCATATTTCACAGGGACACCTCGTAAATAATGAGCCATTTCTGCCTTCGATTCAGCAAACAATAATCCGACGGTTGCCCAAGTTGCATGGATGTCATATTGGTCAAATAGTGCTAGTATCCTGGGCAAGGCTTTACGTACACCATATAGGTTTTTATTGTATTGTCCATAACGAAATACATCATGGACACCCCAATTCAGCTCAAAATCTAATGAAATAACGAGACCCCCACCATTCATGTTGCTACTTCCTCCATTTTTGCACACCTAGTAATAGTGCACGTATTTTTGATTGGATAATGTAGCCTGAGTAAACATGAACAATCTGGCCACCAAAGCACAATTTAAAGGCTCGTACATTTCGATTGTCCGTTAACTCGCCCATATCATATAAAACAAAACCGTGCTCCTTTAGGTGTAGCAGGTTATGCCAAATTAAAAAACGATTTGCATAACGGATCGGTCGTTTTAATTGAGCAGGCATAGCGGATGCATGACATGTTGCCTCGTAAAAGGACATCGCTTTTTTTTCATGCACAATATCTAGTCGATAACACAGTGTTTGTCCGCAAATACTTTGGATCTCAGATAATAATAATGCGCCCTGTTCATTGAGGAGCAGGATGATTTCCATTTGCGACTTACCGATTGTTTCAATCTTTTTTCTTTTGGCAAATTGATTGTAAAATTGCTGAAAGGCTCGCAAGTTTTCTATGGATGGCTCTTTATATAAAATGACTTGATAAAATTCCTTTTGGGCACGTCGTAGGATTTTGCGATTTCCTTCAGAAAGCGCTAAATACAATGAAAGCTCGTGTTCTTGCAAATCAATGTGAATTGTTTCTCTTTTCACAAGTTTCCGACTAGGTACTAGTGAATGCGTATAGCCTACAACTTTCATGGACTTTCGAACATTGGCTGGCTTTTCGAGAAAATAAAAATGATGCATTGCGATATTCCATCGCTTACTTTTAATGGACAGAATGTACATCGCCCCCACTCTCTGTATATTTTTCTACATGGTGTCGCTCAAAACGAGCGATTTTATAATGTTTCATTCGAGAAATAGGTTTATAGCCTAGCTGTACTAAGCGCTTCCGCTTGCGCCATTGCCAAAAACTTACCGTTACCCACAGTGTTTGTGATGGATTTATTTTTCGGAAGAAAGCTGTAATAATATCGATTTGCTTGAAAACATCATAGGCTAAAAAATAGGTTTGCTTTGGTAAGGCTTCTACAATTTGCATTGAATCTACATGCCAATTTGTGGCATGCAATGCAAACGCTGGCTTATTCGTTTCCGCAAAGGAGTCTTTATAGATCGTATAGCCCTTATAAAAGAGAGCCATGACTTCTTCCTGATCAAGCAGCATCGCTTCCTGAATCGACATTTTTTCAAATAAGTTTCCAACAGGCTGCTGTGGTGATATGTCCTCTGATGGGGATAATTCATACAGCTCCACTTGTTTCAAACGAATAAATTTTTCTACGAATTGTTGTCCATATTCTAGCCAATCTTTTACCTTTCCATACTTTACTAAATAACGTAAATGACCTAGTGTGTTACGCTTCCACTCTACGACTCTTTGGTTCCCTTTCACATATTCCTTGAGTCGTTGCTTTAACGATAAAAAACCTGCCAGTAGATTTGTACGTTTCGTACCGCTGCTAGCAAGCATCTGTCTTGTAAAATCAATGTCCGAGCGCCAGTCAAATTTATATGGCTCGTAGCCTATGCTCATATCAAATAAGCGATAGTTAGCAGCAAACGTTCGCTGAATGGTTTCCTGATTGACTATCCGTCCAGCACCAAATAAATTAAATGTTGGTTCATGTGCAAGTGCATACGTTACATAGCGGCCTCGACAGCAAAGTCCATAGGTGAAAGCAATCCACTGGTTTTCAAAGACAAGTGCATCGACCTCTACCTGTAATGCCTCACCTTTAAGCATCGTTAAACGCTCAAAAAAATCTCTTTTCTTCCCCTTTGTAAAGCCACTTGTATCCAGCTTTTTTGCCCATCGCCGATCAAATAACCGAAACATTTGCCAAAGCTCGTCTTGTGAAGGCTCACGTCTTGCTAAGGAGCCTAAATTTCTTAGTTTTCGTTCCCGTCGATCAACGCCATGCATTTTGCGACGTTGATTGAAATGGTGCTGAAAATTTATTTCTGAAAAAGCGAGATAAGGTGTCACAACACGGAAAATACTTGTACATAATTGTCTTTCTACAAAGTATTGCTCTAGGGTTTTAGTAGACTGTTTACTTTCTAATAAACCATGCAAGGAAAAAATAATATGCCGATGCTTTTTAATAAGCTCATCGAATACAAAGGTTGTTACTTGCTGTAACCATTCCTTTTTAGTCACAATCCCTGTATAATTAGCGATGTTTTCTCCTGCAAAAGCATACACTCTAATCCCCCACCGAATTGACACTGTAAAGGGGAAAAAAGCCATAATCGTCCCCTCATGTTCAATGGCATAAAGCTCTACACGCTCTTTCCGTCCTACAATTTGCCACCAATTATAAAACCAAGCAAATTCTATAAATGGATTATCATTGTCCTCTTCTTCTAAAATGGCATCCCAAATTTCCTTGTACCACATAAGCTCATCATCAGTTCTAATGCGAATTAATTGCAATTTAATCCCCTTTCTTCACTAGTTCTGAAACAGCCTGTTGATAAACCGTTAATGTTTTTTGATACATAGGGATAAAGGTGAAATACTGTAAATAACGGTGTTCACTTGCAGTTCCCATTTGCTCTCTTAAAGTGGTATCCATTAACAGTTGATGCAGCCTCTTCTTCAATAATTCGTTATCCTCTCGCTCTACTAAAAATCCATTGTCATGATCAACAATGAGCTCTTTTACACCACCTACATTGGTTGCAATAATAGGAAGACCTACACGCATTGCTTCAATAATCGAAATCGGCAAGCCTTCCCAATCTGATAACAGAACAAACAAGTGGCATTTCTCAAGATAAGAATGAACGTCTAATTGATTGCCTAAAAATGTTACACGATTTGTTAAGCCATGCTGTTCAACGATATTTTCTAGAGCCGGTCTCAGGGAACCATCCCCAATCAATTGAAGGTGCCAAGGGATATCCGTCAGTTCCGCTAAAGTCTTTAGTAAAATATCCTGTCTTTTAGGCACTTCAAAACGAGCAACCATGACAATGACTGGCTGCTCCATGCATATCTTTTCAGTTGTTTCATTTCTCTCTATCGGTTCAATGCCATTATGAATAGTCAGCAATTTATGAGCAGGAGCAACCTTTTTCAGTAGTGCTAGTTCCCGATCATATTCAGACACCGTAATAATTTTTGTCGTGAATGGCTGAATTGATTTTTCCATCCGATGATAGAACAGCTTTTTCTTTTGAGGAACACCTTCTGTAAAGCTCCAACTGTGTGCCGTAAAAATAGTTGGAATTCGTAATAAACTACCAACTACTCGACCAATCACACCAGCCTTGGATGAATGGGTGGCTATAACGTCTGGTTGTAGACGTTTGAAAACGGCTCTTAATTGCCAAAATGTTTGAAAATCTTTCGCTATATGAATAGCCCGTTGAAGAGCAGGTATACTGATAACAGGAATTTTATGCTCTTGTAAGTGCCATAGTGATGGTTGATAGGAGCCCGTCACTACTGTGACATCATGCCCATCCTGTTTTAAATGGATAGCAAGTGCCTCCACATGCTTTTGTGCACCTCCAACTTTATCCATTCGTGTAATAAGCTGAACGATTTTCAGTATGGCCACTCCTTATTTTTTAGTAAGCACCTGTGCGTGCAACTACAACATAAATTGTCTTCAACAAAATTTGGACATCCAACCAAAAGGAATAATGGTCAACGTATTCAATGTCATATGATATTTTTTGTCCATGTGAAATATTCGACCTACCGTTAATTTGAGCTAGACCTGTTAAGCCTGGCTTTACCTCCAAACGCCGAACCTGTAAGGAATTATATGCATTCGTGATCGCTGGAACCTCAGGACGTGGACCTACAATGCTCATATCACCCTTTAACACATTTAAAAGTTGTGGAATTTCATCAATACTGAGCTTTCGAAGGATAGCGCCTACTTTTGTGATGCGTGTATCTTGCTCTGTTTTAAAATAATAATCATCAGGGATACCGTTGGCACAAAGAGAAGGCATATTTACCGGAACTGCCTGGATACACATTGTTCGGAGCTTCCAAATCACAAAGCGGTGATGATCATGGCCAGTTCGTATTTGTTTGAAGAAAATGGGGCGACCTGTTGTTATGAGTAAAATGAGGAATACTGCTAGCATTAGAGGAATCGTCATAAAAAGTAAAAATAATGCCCCAACAATATCAAATATTCTTTTGCCGTACTGACCATAGAATGTGAGATTCTGAGCTGTCTGAACGTGCAATACATCATCCTTTGCATTTTTTTAGCACTTAACTCTATATATTCATTTTGAACATTTCTAGAACTATTTTAGAAAAAGTGCTTATTTTATGAAAAAAAGAGTTATATCAGCGACACTTGCTGAATAACTCCTGTTGTCTTATTATATGCTTGCTTCCAAAATTTGAACATCACATTCAATCACAACATTTCCTTTTAATGCTTTACTAATCATACAAGTTTGTTCCGCCTTTTGTGCTAAGCGTATCATTCTTTTTTCAAGTTGTTCTGTTAGCTCTTGCACAGTAATAATCGGCTTATGCACAATTTTTTCATACGTAAAAACGCCATTTTCTACACTGACAAATCCGTGTGCCTGCATAGATAATTCCGCCACATCTATTTCTGACCTTTCGAGTAGAGCAGCTAATGTAATTAAATAACAAGTTGCGGCTGCACCTAAAAGCATTTCATCTGGATTTGTACCAATGCCAGGCCCATTCATTTCCCGAGGAATAGAAATTTGTGTTTGCAGATTACTTGCTTTAATGTTTCCTGTACCATTTCTTCCCTCAGACCAAGTTAAGTCCATTGTGAATTTATGCTGAACCATCCTAGATCCCCCTTTATTTGTGTAGCTAAGAAAAATGCTCGCTTACAAACGTAAGGCGAGCATTCCTTTTATTCAACTGTTACTGTATTTTTTTCTGTCTCATTATGGCGACCTTTTTTGGTCACAGTCTGGTACTCAGCAAGGCGAGCCGTTGTACGCCAATAGTGATAGACAAGACGATCAATCCACAGCAAAGCCTCCACTTTCGATACGGCTGTCTCTAACTCTACCACATTTTCAACAGTATGCTCAAAATATGCGTTTCGTTTATCACGTCGCACGGCCGCCATTTCAGAGGAAGTAACCTCAAGCAAGGTTGCTATCTCAGGTAGGCGTTCATCCTCATCGATGATTAGTAGTACTTTTTCCAATACCTCTAACCACTTTTGAGTTAATGCCTCCTGTAACTGAAAGGCATTAGGATGTTGTTCGCGTAATGCCTTTGACAAACGATAGAGGTGGTCTAAAGCATGTAAAAGGGCTATATGCTTATAACGTTCCTTTTGTGAGGAAGATTGGATAGCATCCATAAATAAACGTGTTTTTTCAATCGCCTCATCCATTTGAGCCAATCTACTGTCTGTTTCAGCTGTGCGTTTTTTCCCTTGAATAAGAGAAACAAGTACAGTCGTCATTTCCTTGGTAATATCTTGTAATGTATTAAAGGATACCTCCACAGCAACCCCAGGTAATTTGGCAACACTACTATCTAAATTACGTGTTAAATGATTGCCTTTTTCAGGAATCATTTTTTCAATGGCCTTTGCAAAAGGACGGACAAATGGTACAAAAAGTATCGCGCCAATCACACTAAATAATGTATGGAAAACAGCAATACCCAGTGTTTCATCAAAGCTACCATTGATGGATTTTGTGACGAGTTCTGTAAGAGCAAACATAAACGTTGCACCAAATGTCACTAGTATAGCAGTGACTACATTGAACATTACATGGGTCACAGCTGTTCGCTTAGCAGCTGTAGATGCACCAATCGCTGCAAACAAGGCTGTAGCAGTCGTCCCAATATTTTGACCTATAACTAAATAAGCAGCCTGTTCAAAATCAATGGCACCTGCATATAAGGCTGTTAAAGTGGCTGCTATTGCAGCACTAGAAGCCTGCATAATAACGGTCATGATAAGACCCAAAACAATTAAAATTAGTTTTCCACTAATAGTATTTGCACTAAATGCATCGAATGGGATTTTATCTTGTACAGCAGCCATTCCTCCCTGAAGAACATCGATGCCTAAAAATAATAAACCAAAACCAGTAACTAGCCCTCCAATTGCTTTGTAATCTCGTGGTGCGAGCAATTGTACAAATACACCAAGTGCAATAAAAGGCAGTGACATTGTCTGCATATTTATCTTGAAGCCGATTAATGAAATAATCCAGCCAGTACTTGTACTCCCGATATTCGCACCAATAATGACACCAATCGATTGGACAAACGTGAGGAGTCCCGCACTGACAAAACCAATCGTAATCAGGGTTGTGGCCGTGGAGGATTGTACAATCATTGTCATGAATGTACCCGATAAGACCGAGCTAATGGTTCCACCTGTAAAACGATTGAGCCATTTTTTTAAGGCATCCCCTGCCAATTCCTTTAAACCGTTCGTTAGCATCGTCATTCCAAGTAAAAATAAACCGATGCCCCCAAGCACATTGATCAACCTATCAACACTCCCTACTAAAATTGTATCTATTTATGAACGACTCCCTTTTTAAAGGAGTTTTATTCCTCAAACATTCTTAATAGTACCATTATTAAATTTGAGAAAATAGGGATATTTCCCTGCATTGTACAAAATCAACCATTATTTTACGAAAAACAATGTGATAATTTTTATGGTAGAATAGAATAAATAATTCTTTAGGAGATTTTCAAAATGATTTTAACAAAGCAAGAAGCAATACAGGCACTTAAAAAGAACAAGTTCATCGGTTTTACTATTACAACAGGCAATATTATTATGAAAAAGATAAATAAAACCGAATATAATATTTTTGTTTTTGAAGAAGGAAGAGAGAAACCATTACGTTATGTAGGCTCTATCATGAACGTTATGGCGACAATGAGCGATAAAGCTTCCAAGAAAGATTTTGTGATTGTTGAACAACTACCAGCAAGAAACAGTGCTGAAGAAACTCAATCTTCTGAACAGGAAGACACGACAGAAGAAAAAGTAGCGCCAATCGATGAAAAACCTTTAGTTGAAGGTCAAGAGGAAAGACGTGCGATTGCTGGCTATGAAGGATTATATGAAATGACGACGAGCGGTCGAATTATTACGGTACGTGAAAACCGCCCATTGGCTCGTTGCAATGATGAATATGGCTTCCATATTGCACGACTAACGAAGGACGGCAAAGCATCTAGCCATAATGTTTTTGAACTTTGGAAACAGACATTCCCAGAGCTGGAGCATACTCTTTTCAAAGGTGCCTTAAAAGCTAAGTATGGTACAGGCTGTAAGCTAATCGATAAACCTGGTATCCATTTTTAATGGAACACCCTCAGCGAAAAAAAGCTGAGGGTGTTGTTGTTTAGACATGATATATTTTTTGCCATTTGAAAATCTTTATTATGTTGATTTTGGCTACTTTATGGAAACCTGCCTGTACGAGCTTTCGCCGTCTGCTTCTATCATACCATGGGGCTATTGTACAAACTGCCCTCCCTTCACGCTGCACTTCAGTAACAATCTCAACTAGTCGCCGGCTGTCATATTCTTTTATAAACGACATATTATCTGACAGCTCATAGGAATAGTCAACCGTTTCTTCCGTTGCCGTTTTATCGTGTCTCTTGTATATGACTTGATCGCCATCTGCAAAGAGTCGATACCCCTTATAGAGGTCTGCAACATTGTTCGCTCGCTCTTTCATCGTCATGATATCCTTCATTGGTAATTCTTGAAATCTCACTTTTTCGCTATCTTGTTTTTGCTCTGCAATATAAACGTCTAAAATATGAACCGATAGTATTCGTTGGAACATTTTCGTAACAGCTCTTAGCCAATCTTTTGTATTTGCATGCTTCAAAAAATAACGCAGTTCTCCTAATCTGTCTCGCTTCAGTTTCACTAGCTGATGATTATTCGTTAATAACCCTTTTAGCCGATCACGTATGACCATCCATAATCGAATATTACGCTCTTTAACTCCTTTTGTACTCATGACAAATTTTCTAGTGAAATCAATATGTGTATACCATTCAAACTTATATGGCTCATAGCCACTGCCTAAGTCATAATAACGATAGCCAGATTGATGTGCTTTTAGCATGTTTTCCTTTTCAATAAGGCGCCCTGGGCCAAATAGGTTAAAATCAGGCTCATGGCCCATTGCCTGGCAAAAATTACGCTCTCTACAGCATAGGTCAATTGTAAAAGCAATCCACTGCCTTTCAAATTGTAAGCTATCGACTTCTACCCGAAGCACCTTGCTGTTGGTTTTAGCTAGCCGCTCATAAAATAGACGTGTTTGCTTTTCTGTAAAGCCACTTTTATCAATTTTCTTTTGCCATCTTCTTGTGAACAACGTAAACATGTCTTGCAGATAATTGGGATTTACTTCCTGAAAGACAACATGACCAAGTGACTTTAATTTGTTTTCACGACGTTTAAGGCTTTTGAATTTCTTGCGATGCTTCTGTAGAAATGTATCTATTGTAATGGATTGAAAATCGATATAGGATGTGACAGTCCGAAAAATCGAATGGGGCATCTGATATTCGATCGCATACTTCTCTAATTCTTGAGAGGTTTTCTTACTTTCTACTAAACCATGTAACACGATTAAATAACGCTTATATTTTCGCGAAAACTCCTTCAATAGAAACGTAATGGAATGTTCCAGCCACTCCTTGTCAGCGATCACTTCCATATAGGTCGCAAAACCTTGTCCTAAAAAGCTAAAATAATGGATTGTACCAAATCGTATACAATGCACTAACGGAAAAAAAGCCACTGCCACACCCTGATGTTCCACTATGTAAATCTCTACATTTTCCTGAACCCCAAGCGTTGCCCACCAAGTTGAAATCCATTCGTACTCAATAAAAGGATTATTATTGTGCTCTTTTTCAAGTATCCCTGACCAAGTACTTCTATAGGGCTCTAACTCTTCGATAGTCGTGATGAGTTTATAAGCTAGCAATGTACTAAATCGCTCCTTTTTCCGTTATCAACCATACATTTAGTAGCCACTATATTCCTAGCAAGAAAGTATTAGAACATTACACCAACGTAAAAACCCCTCCTCGTTAGAAAGGAAGGGTTATGTCTCATTTATACGTTTACAAGTGATACCTCACCTTTTGTCACTGCATTGGCCATATGTGCTGTCGCTACATAGCTTAATGTCATACCAGGTCCAATGGTTGCGCCTGGGCCAGGATACGTTTCTCCCATGATAGACGCTGAACAATTGCCTGAAGCATACAATCCTTCAATGGGTTGACCATCCTCCTTTATCACCCGAGCATATTCGTCCACTACGAGGCCTCCTTTTGTGCCAATATCTCCAGGATAAAGACGCAATGCATAGAATGGCGCTTTCTTGATTTCTGCTAAATTTGGATTTGGTAGTGTCGGGTCCCCGTAGTAATTATCATAGGCACTATCTCCTCGATAAAAATCATCATCATGTCCGTTCCTCGCAAAGTCATTAAAACGATTCACCGTCGCTACTAGACTCTCCGCTGGCACATCCATTTGTCTAGCAAGCTCTTCAATCGTTTCCGCACTTTTTGCGACTCCATGCTCAAACCAACTTTTCGGGAAGGCTTGTCCAGGGAACAGTCCTGTAAAAATATAACGGCTTTTAGCAGAGGCATCAATCAGTATCCAGGAAGGAACCGCCTGTTTGGTTGCCTCTTGATGCTTATACATCGTATCCACAAATTCATGATATGGTGCCGCTTCATTGACAAAACGCTGTCCTGTACTATCCACCACCATCATATTGGGTACACCGCGATCTGCCACAAGGAAGAATGGATGTCCTTGTGGATCAATAACAGAAGGTGCTCCCCACACTTTATCCATTAAATCCAACGTAGCACCAATTTTTACGCCAGGTTCAATGATGTCACCTGTTTGCCCTTCTGGTGAAGAAGTCCATGCAGCTTTCGTTGGACTTGGTAAATACTTTTCTCGGAGTGTCTGATTATGTGAAAAACCACCTGAAGAAAGAACAACACCTTTCTTTGCCTCAATTTTCAGCTCTTGTCCATCTCGTTCCACAATAATTCCATTCACTCGTTCCTTGTCCATAATGAAATCTTTAAAGGCAGTTGATAGCCAAAGCTCACCATTTGCTTCTGCAAGAGAGAGTCGTAAACGAGCAACTAAAGCTTCTCCTAATGCGACTGGGTCACTCTTAGTCACCTTTGACCTTACTAAACGCGCTCCTAATTTCAGGGCAGTTGTTTTTCCTTTTAACGTCCGAGTAATCATGTTCACCTTATGAAACTCGTAGCTATTCATCGTGAAGCCTTTTGTTGATAGAGTTGCTCGACGCATAGAATTTGCTAAAGAACCCATTTTCGTTAAATCGAAAATAAGTGGTTCAATGGAGCGTCCTTGTGACAAGCCACCTGTTTTTTCTGGATAATAATCCGAGTAGCCTTTTGCATACTGGAACCGCATATGCTTTGTTTTATTGTATAAAAAGCGTAACATTTCAGGTCCTCTCGTAATATAAGCTTCCTTTAACGCTTCTGGCACACGATCACCGATTGTTGAATCTAGATATTGGCGTGCAAGTTCATGTGTATCTGGGACACCTGCACCTTTAATGACATGATTATTAGGAATCCATAAGGCACCGCCTGAAATAGCAGAAGCACCACCATAGCGATCTGTTTTTTCAATCACTAATGATTTCATTCCTTGTAACTTTGCTGTTAAACCTGCTGTCAATCCCGCTGCACCAGAGCCTACTACCACTACATCATAACTTGCATCCCATTTCATTCAACCATTCCTCCCTATATGAGCTAAATCGATGAATCTGGCCTTTCTATTAAAAAGTATAGAATTAAACCAATATTCAGTCAATTTATACCATTCCCTATATTTCCACAAAAAAAGAGCATAATCGCTCCCTTTAAGGTTTTAGAATCACCTTTATACAGTTATCTTCCACTTCACTAAATAAGCTTTACTTGCAATTCTCTGATATGTTACAGCCTTCATGTCATCATTTCCCTCTGTAAAGTATCATTACAACTAGCATAGATTCTGACTCTATTCTTTCCTTGTCTAACGCAGTATGCACATCATGTTTTTACGCTGCCAAATCGACTGCAAGCATATTCATTTCTACTTAGCATATATTTTGAAAAAGACATTAAGTTGATGATAGGGCGGAGGAATTTTACAGGTGAGTGCAATGATACTTGGCGGTTTTCTATTTTTCAGTGTGAGCATTGGGGGCGCGATTGCCTGGATTTTCTCTAAGCTATTTCAGCATACAACACAAGGATTATCATTATTATGTGGGGGTTTTTTAGTAGGCTTACTTGTGCTAGATATCATCCCATCTTCATTTCAAATCTATCAACCATTCGGTATTATACTGGGTATTTTTATTGGCTATTTCATCTTTCAACTACTAGACACCTTATTTCATGCTTCTCATACACAAAATCCCTCGGTCTCTCTATTAACCCTTGCTATGATTATCCATACAATACCCATTAGTCTCACTGTCGGAAATTTACTTGGAAATGCTGCATTAAGTATTTCTCTCACTGCCTCCATTATTCTTCACCATGTCCCAGAGGGCTTTGCTCTATCTACCGCACTCATCTCTCAGGGCGAAAGGCTATGGAGACTTTTCATTTATTTCTTTATCTTTTCTATATTCTTTAGTATTTTCATCTGGTTTGGTCAATATTGGGCTTTACCAGACAAAGCACAAGGGATCTTAATGGGCATTTCGATAGGATTGATTGCTACAGCTAGTATTTCTGAATTCATTTTACATCAGCTACAAAAAGTCTCATTTAAAGCATTTTTTATGTATCTCTTTTTAGGTTATTTTCTAAGCTATATTTTCCATATACTTGTTGAATAACAAAGGGATGTCTCTGCACTTGAGACACCCCTTTGTTATTTTATTCTTCAATTACTGGCATTAAAGCAAGCGTGAGAATCCTACTTCTATTCTTGAATTTGGAGCTAGTTTAGCAGATGAACAAACGACAAGCCACATTACATATTTAATTAGATATAAAGTCGAATATGGTCCTAAATCCCATCACTATAGACATACATTAATGGAAATCAAGCTTACAGGAGGTTTCAAAATGGTTATCACCCCTGGTATAAAAGATTTGCCTTATCGTATGCAGGTAGATGGTTCGAAGTTTTTCACTTTAATTGCGGAAGAAATAACATGGGAGCTTGTCGATGGGATATTCATTCAGGCTTGGGGCTACAATGGTTCCACTCCTGGGCCAACCATTCGTGTTTACCCTGGTGATCGTGTATGTATTCGTGTCATTAATCGACTGCCTGAAAAAACCAGTGTGCATTGGCATGGCTTAATCGTCCCGAACACAATGGACGGTGTCCCCCCAATTGAACCGTCACCCTTTATTGAACCTGGGCATTATTTCGATTATCATTTTACGATTAAAAATCCTCCAGGAACGTATATGTATCATTCCCATGTAAATGTTGCTGTGCAAGATAACGCTGGTCTATTAGGTGGCTTGATCGTTGAAGATCCAAACTTACAAAATACTCATCAGCATAAGGATTATCTATGCCTATTACAAGAATGGGCCGTCGACCAATTGCCTTGGGGGAAGCTTACAAAAGGTACGTATCCGTTAAATTTTATCAAACCAGAATTTAATTTCTTTACGATCAATGGCAAATGCTATCCTTTTACAAAACCATTAGCCATACATTTCGGTGATACTGTAAACATTCGTTTTGGCAATATTCAAATGCATCACCACCCCATCCATTTACATGGTCACCAATTTCATGTTGTTGGGGCAGACGGTTTTCCTATCGCTAGTCATAAGCAAATTGCCAAGAACACCATTCTTGTGGCCTCTGGTGAAACTTGGGATATATGCTTTACAGCTAATAATCCTGGTATCTGGCCCATCCATTGTCATATGCCACATCACGTAACAAATAACGGCGCGCCTGGTATTGGGGGCATGTTTACCACGGTGAATTACCTCTAAAATGAGGGCAGCTTAAAAGCTGTTCTTTTTTACGTTATATTTCTTTAATAGTGGGTACATACTTGAAAAGGAACTTCGCGACAAAAACTTTATATTTATATAATATCAAAGGCTTTCATTTGATTTTTATTCAAGGGTAGAAGTAGTATGTAATTGTAACAAAGGATTATCTACATATCCACACTATTATATTAATGTAACAATTCCAAAGGAGGAATTTCGATGAATTATCAAAACATTACAGTTGCAGGTAGTGGTGTATTAGGGAGTCAAATTGCTTATCAATCTGCTTTCAAAGGTTTTAATGTAACAGTATATGATATTAACGATCAGGCGTTAAAAAATGCGCAGGATCGTATTACAAAATTAAAACCATTTTATCAACAAGACTTAGGTGCAACTCAAGAAGAAGTGGATGCAGCCTATACACGTCTTTCATTTAATAGTGACTTGGCTCAAGCCGTTGCCAATGCTGATCTTGTTATAGAAGCAATTCCTGAGGTTGTGAGCATCAAAACAGATTTTTACACGAATCTTGGAAAAGTAGCACCAGCAAAAACAATTTTTGCAACAAACTCGTCTACTTTATTACCAAGCCAATTTGCTGAAGCAACTGGCCGTCCTGAGAAATTTTTAGCTCTACACTTTGCTAATACGATCTGGAAAAACAATACTGCGGAAATAATGAAACACCCTGGTACAGATATGAAAGTATTTGATGAAGTTGTTGAATTTGCACGCGCCATCGGCATGGTACCACTACCATTGCATAAAGAGCAACCTGGCTATATTTTAAACTCATTACTAGTGCCGTTTTTAGATGCAGCTGAATCCTTACTTGTAAAAGAAGTGGCTGATCCAGAAACAATCGATAAAACATGGATGATTGGTACAGGCGCTCCACTTGGACCATTTGCTATTCTAGACATCGTTGGCATTAACACTGCCTATAATATTGTCGAAGCGAAAGCAACTGCCACTGGCGATGAAAACATGAAAAAATTAGCCAACCTCTTAAAAACAGAGTATATCGACAAAGGCAAACTTGGTCGCGCAACAGGTGAAGGCTTCTACACATATCCAAACCCAAGCTTTGCTAAACCAGATTTTCTAAAAGCATAATCGATAAAAAGATGTACATAGTACTTTTTACTATGTGCATCTTTTTTTCTTTTCCAATGTTCGTATTGACAATCCTATCTTCAGATAAGCCGCGTAAGTTATTCCATCATACATGTAGGAATGAACTCTGGCAACAACAGTATATGTAATCTGGTGACTACTCGAACACCAGAATAGAAAATCGCCTAGTAGCTTTCACAAGAAAAAGTCCCAAAAACTAGGCGCGTCTTGAAATTTTACTGTTGCAAGCTTTTCTATAATTTTTAATTTAATTTCTTGTTCTAGGTCTTCCCTTTCATGATAGTCTGTATTGTGTAAACAATGTTTAATTTTTGGGATGAAATTCTCGATTATTGTTAGCGTCTCTTCAGTATGTTGATTTTCTAAATTTCCCATAATTTATTCCTCCTTTTTTCCGAGTGAATGATTGAGTTTATTTAAAGCCTTTCTATGATGATTGGATATATTCTGGGGAGTTGTTTGTAATAGTTGAGCTATCTCTTTTATAGAAAGCTCTTTTACATAAATCATCTCTAAAATTTGAAGCTGTCTTACCGTTAGTTTTTGCAAGGACTTTAAGAGCTGTACATCTTCTATATTGTCCAATAATCCTCCACCAATTAAATGATCTAGACCATTTTCATTGCGTGTATCTTCTATTAACTCTTTTAGGGTCGTCTCCCCCTCCTCTGATAATCCCTTATCTAATATTAATAAAGACCGATTTTGCAGCCTTCTTCTTTTTTTATCAAAATCTAAACTAAAGAAATAAATTAAATTACTTACATATTTGATCTTCCTAACATTTATATAGTGCGATTGAAAAGATTCATCAACGAGTTTCTTATTCAAATCAGTTGGATATAAGATCGCTTTTTGCACCAAATAAAGATTTTGGGAATCCGACAAAAAGCTTTTAATAATTGGATTGTTAACCTGCTCATTATTTCTATAGAAAAATTCCTCTATTTTTTGTTTATCATTCTTCATTTAATAATCCCTCCTATTATCCGCCTTCTTTCTATATAAAGTGAATGTTGTATCTATATTATAAACTAAAATAAGAACAAGTGTTCTTAAAAAGATAAAAAAAATCACCTTTTATACAAAAAAGGTGATTTAATCCAACTTAGTTAAATATCTAATATAGCTTTTATTTTTTCTGGCTGATAACCAATAATTCTCTCTACTTTATTATCAGCGACTAATAAAGTAAATGGGATAGCGCTACTATTAAATTGCTTAAACTCCATTAATACGTGCTCTTCATTAATATCCTTATTAATATAAGTAATATTATTTTCCTCTAACCACTCCTTCAACCTAACACAATATTGACATCCATCGCTTGAATATACCGTTATATCATACTTCATCTTAGAGACCTCCTTTTTTTCTATAAAGAGGATTAAAACATAAGAAATGAAACCACGACAAAATAATATTTTTTTTATAGGAAGGTTGTTTTTATTACAGAAGAATCCTCTTTACATAGTACAGTTACAATTTTGGTGATATAGCCAAGCGGTAAGGCAAGGGTCTGCAAAACCTGGATCCTCGGTTCGAATCCGAGTATCACCTTATATTACTAATTTGGAGTAAGAGGGAGGGTGATTTACATTATGACACCAGAAAATGTTCCAATTTGGATTAGCCTAATAGGAAATTTTGGATTCCCTATTGCCATAACAGTCTATCTGTTCATTCGCTTTGAAAGGAAAATAGATAAATTAGAAGCTGTCATCATGGAGTTATCTGAAGTTATAAAATCTCTTAATTACAAGAAAGGAGGGTAATCCACATGGAAATTGAAAAATTAATGGCCTGTTACTGTAAAGCAAGAGAAGTGCAATCATTTTATACAAATTGTTTAGCGAGTGACAGTCTGTCCCCAAAAGAACGCGATTTACTAATAAATCTTATACAAAATACCAGTATTTCTTCTAATTTATTGAGGGAATATTGTCAGATTCATGCTAATGAAACATGATCTATTAACAAAATAAACCCATCAAATAATTTAGGTTAAGAACTACCTAATTTTATTTGATGGGTTTTAATTTTTAATAAGTGATTTAAGCTTCTTTAAATCCAAACGTTCCTATTAAAAATGCTATTAGAAATATTATTAGCAAAATGGAATTGAGGATAATTAAAAGTCATTCTACTACCGCATCCCCTACCACACCATTTTTTATACAGTAGAATAACAGGAAATCAGCATTTATGGAGCAACTTTTATATTATTATGTAATGGTGATAATAAGGTTTTTTCATAATCTTTAAGTACTGACTATTATAAATAAAAAAAGGCAAAGTTGATTTCAGGCAAGGAATGGTTTATTCGATGTGATGAAAACTGTAAATAACACGTGTGGTATAATTGTAATAAAGTCAAACCTTCATTTACATACAAAGGGGCGGTGCTATTTGCAAAGAAAAATTTTTACGTATTTATCAATAATTTTCTTGTTTTTAACATTTCTTATTGGATTGGCTCCTCAATATATTCTGGGAATTGGAATAACAATTCCATTTATTTTAGGAATTTCAGGACTAATATTTGCTATTTTAGGGATAAAGGGACCCACTCGTATGATTTTAGTTGTCCTTAATTCGTTTATATTAGTAGTGTTTATCGGGATTTATCTAATGGCTTTTTATGGATTTAATAAACCTTAAAAGAAGCAAAGTTTATCTTCAAAAGTCAGAATGATAGGAATTTTATGATAGTCTACAAAGAATAGCTATACTATATCTTCTTATAATAATCCATAGTATTTTTTAGGCTAAATAGATGAAAAGTATATAATTGGATTCTCGGGTCTTGCTTTTTTGTATTTGGTGCTTATGAGCCTTCATTATAATTGCCAAAAAGGCGTAGTTTTTGAGATGTTTTAGTATTGGTTAAAAATAAATGCACGAATAGGTCCTAAATTATTTTTCAGAACAATATAAAGAAAAAATTGTACTTTTTATTTCTCTCTGAATCATTCTATTCTATTTAATTAAAATAACTATTAATTATAATGCATATTACCTATATTCTAAATGTACTACTTTAATCGTTTTATCAAGTTCCATAGATTAGAGCTATTAGCCTCCTTATTCAGAACGTAACAAACCATTCAAAAGCATATAATTTCGTTTTATAGGTTTAATTTATATTTCCTGAAAAAAATTTAAAAATGCAGTTTAAATCTCCAGTTGTATTTCACTTTACATAGTAATGAAGCACATCATACTAAATGTTGCTTCAAATACTTTAAAAGGGAGAGAAAACAATGACTGAAAAACAAACTAAATCAGGAATTAAAGAGTTATCGAAAAATGAGGTTAACAATTTAGTTGAAAAAGCATTGGCAAATGAAAGTGTGCAGACGCTTATCAACAACTCACTAAATCATTACCCTGCTATTAAAGCTAAGTATACTGATCTTCGAGCTTTAATAACACAATCATTAGGCGGAGAATTTACTAAAGGAACTACCCCTGTACAAGTTCTTACTTTAGTTATGGAAGAACTTCAGACAGTAATTACTTTTACTGTCGAAAACGCAGAATTTAAAGCTGTTTCGCATTTCCATGGTCATTCAAGTGTTATCGAAGTTACACAATCTGTTGGAGTAAATTTATTCCCAATTGTAACTATTAAGATTAATGGAGAGTATTTCGATTATGAATGGCACACAAACCCATTATATGATGTCAATGAATTACGTTCTTCTACACAAAATAATGAACTTAATCTAATGTGGTCAAATTGTACTATCTGTACTACTGTTTGTGACACTATCCAAGGTTTAGGATGTACCTTAGCTGGTACAGCAGCTTGTATGGTAGCTTGTGCTCCAATCGGTACTGTAGCGTGTCCATTTATTTGTGCAGCTGTTTTTGGATTAGTGTGCCTTAGCGAAAATAAGATCACATGTGGACCAGGTTGTAAATCATTAGGGTTTTGCTAAATAGAAATAACAAGTTATAAAGTTAATATCTCCCCACCAATAATGTTATAATTAAAATAGGAGGGGAGATTCTTGTTAGCCTATAAGAGAATAATTATAATACATTTACTTATTATGTTTTCTAGCATTTTTATTAGTTTTCAGATAAAAGGTATATGGATAGGATTACTTATATTTTTATTGGTGTATGCTTCTCTTTTTTGGTTGTTTATTGGACTACCTTATGCATTTCAAACAAAGTCGAAGTTTTTCGAAAGGTATTGGAATTGGTTAGTAAAAGGTGGGAAAATTGGTCCAAAAAGCTAAAGATTTATTCTTTAATATTGCTTAATAATAGTAACAGAATACTCAATTTTATAAGAGAAATATTAAATTTAATCTACCTCCGAAAATGTTAGACTTTTACTAACATTTCAGGGGTAGATTTTTGTTTAATATTGAGCGAATTTCTCCTTTTTATTTATTATCATCTTCCTTCTAACACTTTATTATTTAAAAGGAGATGACAAAATGAAATATGAAATCATTTTAGAGCGGGTAAAAGTGGTCAAGTTGTTTAAAGTTTTAAATGCAGTTCCTGATAATTTAGATAAGATTCGAGCAAGGGAATTGTGGCAAGAAACAGATCAAGGTTCAGGATCTGTTATTGCTGTATTAGATAGTGGTGTTCAGGTTGACCACCCGAGTTTAAAGGACAATATTATTGATGGCTATAATTTCACAGATGATGATGAAGGTAATCCTTCAATATTTAAAGATTATCTTGGACATGGTACACATGTATCTGGAATTCTAGCTGCTGTTGATAATGGCAAGGGAATCACAGGTATTGCGCCAAAAAGTAAACTTCTTATATTAAAAGTAATAAATCACAAAGGAAGAGGAAGCTTTGAAAGTTTGATTAAGGCGATTATGTATGCAGTTAATTGGACTGGACCTAATGGAGAAAAAGTAAACATTATTAATATGTCACTTGGCAGCCCAGAACCAAATGAAGAATTGCATAAAGCCATAAAATATGCCCGTTCAAAAGGTATAGTATTAGTTGCAGCAGCGGGAAATGAGGGCGATGGAGAAAGCGCAACTATCGAAATATCATACCCTGGTTTTTACAAGGAAGTAATTCAAGTCGGCTCTATATCTGAAACAGACACGCCTTCAAAATTTTCTAATACGAATGTTAACTTAGATTTTGTAGGGCCTGGTGAAAATATATTATCAACGCATTTAAACAGTGATTATGTAGAATTGACAGGAACCTCTATGGCAGCTCCGTTTGTTGCCGGTGCGGCTGCACTTATCATAAAAATAATCAAACATTGTGAACCCCATTTGATTCCAATGTATGTATTTGACTACTTGTTAACTCATGCTCTTTCATTGGATCATTTCTCCATTAATTAGGTAGGGAATGGTTTTATTCAGTTGAAATAATTTGTGGTAACAATGGCAATTTAATTACTCCCTTTAAAAGGTAAACATCAACAATTTCCTTTTAAGAGGAGTATTTTTCTTGTTTTTAGTTCATTGTACTACTCATTACCATTCTCACTATAATAAACAGTAAGAGCTGTTAATATTTGAAACCTTAGGTATTTAGCAAAAACTTATTTATTGAAAGGATTTGAATAGGGAGATGGATATTCTACTTCCAATAGGAATAGGCTTTTTCGCTAATATGTTAGTATTTGGAATAAGTCTGCTTGTTATAAAAGATAAAAGAAAAGCATCAAAGCTAACACTTATTTTCTTCGGAATCATTATTCTTCTGTCGTTGATCATTGGTAGTTGGTCAGAAATGGGCTTATTTGTTATAAACTTAGGCATATTACTCTTATGTATGTGTTTATATTTATATATTTTTATTGAGCGTACCTTCAGACCTATAGAGTAATGCTTGCAGTCCGAAGAATGCACGAATACCAGCCACCGCTGTAGTATGTCCTGAGACTCTTGAGGCAACAGGCACTGAGGTATTTATTTGTAAGAGCTTTAATCCGAAATGACGGCAGCACCCTTTTTAAAAAGTACTGCCGTGTGACTTACCTGTTTATCTGCATACCATATATGTAAGAACAAATATGTAGATGGGGGGATTTTATGGAACTGATCTTGACCATTTTTCTCATGCTAGATATTCCCTACAATTACTTTCACCATTCATTCCCCATTACGATTGAATACTTGGGGATTCTTGGATTTTGGCTAGCACTCCCATTATCGGTCATTATTATCTTGCTAAGTATATGGTTACTTATAAAAAAAGTGGGCATTGTTAGCTCTTTACTTATTCTTTATATTACGGGGATTCTTTTATTCATTGCTTTATTTTCATTGTTCCATTGATACTCATCATAATAAATTGAAGCCTTTGAAGATAGAAACTTCAAAGGCTTTTTAGCTTTTTTAGAAATACAGCACCATGTAATCCTCATCAAAATATTGCTGTCCTATTTTTAAGGCGTTTCGCTCTGTTCCAAAAACGTGAAAGCCTAACGATGTGTATAATCCTTTTGCTGATTCATTGGAAGACACAACTGTTAAATTAATTTGCTCGACGTCTACTAGTGTCTTTGCTTGATTGATGACCTCTACCATTAGTTGTTTTCCTATGCCCACCCCTCGCTTTTTTGGAGAAACATAAACGGCAAAAATGCTCGCTTTATGCTTTAGCTTCACTTTATTTGCTTGCACCAATGTCGTCACACCGAGTAAATCCTCCTGGTCAAATGCCCCAAATGTAAATGTTCCTTGTCCTTCGAGCCTACTTGCAAACGACTCAAGCGACAAATCCTTTTCTTCCTCGAAGCTAGAGCCAAACGCTTCTGGATTTGTTTGCAATCCCTCTAACCTTAAATCTCTATATACCTCAGCATCTGCTGCTGTTAATTGTCTAATTTCCATGCCTTTCCCTCCAATCGTACTTTTCCTATTTATCGGCCATAACGATTAGCATTTAATGTACTTTTCCTATAACAATCCTTAAAATGGAAATAAAGGAGTTGAAAATCTATGAAATCTACTAGTATGGTGAAACATTTTCTTACGTTAGAGGAGCAACGAGCACACTATCTACCAGCTATTCATACGCTTCCACAGGAGGAACTATGGCAGCAAGGACATGAAGGAAAATGGTCCATTGGTGAACACTTTTATCACCTCTATTTGATTCTCAAAATGTTACATACAGCAACCAAATATTCTTTCTTCCTCACACCTTTTGCCAAAATGCGAAGAAACAAGCCCTTCGCTACTGAAATACATGATATTTATGAAGAATATCAATCTAAAAAAGGACAAGGAATGCGGGCACCAAGTATTTTAGTTCCATCTAAGAAAATACGCTTTGCCTTAAATAGTTATGATATCGAGCAATTACTTATCAACGAGACATTTGCTTTGCAAAAATTAGTAAAAGATATAGACGAGGATGTTGCCGGACACATTATCTTTCCAGACCCCATTGCGCATTATCCTAATCTAATTCAAGCTATTCAGTTGTTGGCTATTCATGAGAGACATCATTTTAATATTATGAAAGGGTTAAGAATTTGAAAATTATATTGAAAGGTACAATTAATGAAGTCAAATAGAGCCAATTTGATTTTATGCTCATCAAAACTGGCTCTGGATTTTTCAGTATAGCAACTTTGTCATGGAAAAATTTCATTAGGAAACGCTACGATCTCTTTGCTCTACAACAACACTTAAAATTCCAAACAATAATAGTAATAAGACACCCATTAACGTAATATTTGACCATTGTAACCTTGTATCAAAAAGCTGAAAAAAGAAGGTACATACAGGAATAAAGCACAGTGACATCATGACTAGAAATACTTCACAATATTGAATACCCTTCTGTAATAAATACATTGGAATCAAAACACCGATGACTGTCATCAGTAAAATCCAGCCAATGTTTTCAAGTAAATAAGTAAACATGACATCATATGTAGCGATAAATGATAGCAAAATGATACCATAAAATCTTTTTGCTAAAATCATTGAGCTTGTCCATCCTAATTGACTGAGCTGCTTAGAATAGACTGTACATAATACAGCACCAAGTCCACACAATATGCTTGCCCCGACTCCTAAAATACTTGATTGATCCCATGTTTGTACAGCCGATTTCCCTGTAAAAATAGCACCAATTAGTAATAAACTAGCTGCAAATATGCCAATTGCAATACCCCACTGTGCATTTATCACTCGTTTTTTCTGCTGTATTGCAAGTAGCAATGCAAACAATGGGCCTAGTCCCATTTCAAGAGAGCTCACTATCGCAGGTTCAATATATTTTAATGCAAAGTAAAACCCCATAAAGGCTAATATTGAAGCACCGTTTAACTTCCATAACGATGATCGTGCCTCTTTCCAGCAGGGCTCTACCTTTTGCTTACTTGTGATTAATTGAAAGAAGACAGTCGTGAGAAAAAAACTAATGCCTGTGAAAAGAAACGGATGCACCGCTTGTACACGGTTCGAGTAATACACTTGGCTAATAGACGTTAAAATGGCTGACAATAGTAAACTTATTACCCCTATTGCATATAGATTACGTTTATTTTCAACTATAACTCCCATAGATTTCCCCCTGATAGGATGTCTACTCATATGTTTACTATTGCGTCGCTAGAGTAAACTTCTTTACTAGTTTCTCCAAACTGTCCTCTACATGGTGGCAGTCGACGAAGAATACCTTCACTTCGGTACTTTGATCACCTTCATTTGTGTTGAAGTAGATTTCTTTCATTTGTTCAACTTCAGTATTCAATGGATAGATAAGCCAAATTTCTTTAGCGTGATATTTTTTAGCATAAGCATACATTTGATACATATCTGCCTGTGTAATTCCATAGTTATTGTGTGGCGTATTACTTAGCATTTTCCATTTTGTATCTAAAACAATTTTGCCAGCGCCATTAGTTAACACTATATCTGGTCGTAATGCAAATTTTCCTTGAAATAAATGATAGCCTTTATCCTGTAATTGCACCTGCCATGCTGAATTACTTAGTAGCTTTTTCAAATGAAAGCCAATATAAGACTCAAAAACTTTTTCCATTGGGAATAATAACGCTTTTCCAAATGAATTTCCCGAAAAAGTTGTAAAGCTTTCATCATTTAAAAAAATGTTAGACCATTGCATAATCGTTTCATATTCTTTTGAGTTACGATCAATCTTTACCTTTGAAAAGTCTTTGCTGTAGTTTTTTGATTGCTCAATCAGTTCAAAGTGTACGAGCAGTTTACGAATTTCGTTTATATTGTCATTACTTGTTGATTGTTTTAGCAGTTTAAGTAATGTAGCCTTGATTAAGCGATTTTCGGCCCGATTCATCCCGAACTCGTCGTAGCGTGTATAGAAACGTTCTCTATGAACAAGGTTATATTTTAATTGCTGTGAAAATACCATTTTACCTTTGTATACATTTAAGTTATCTTCCATCGCATAATAGGATGATTTAAGCCCCTTTTTAATCAGTTTTTGCACTTCTTGAATGTACAATCGAATGAAAATTTCCAATAATGTCATACGATCTGTCCGAAGGCTAGTCTCATTAAATGTTTTGCTAGGAAAATCTTGTAGCGATTTAAGCATTTTCACAAATGTTTTTTTAGGGTCAATGGCTGTTTTCCCATATATTTTTGGCAAAATTTGAATTTGTGTACCATTCTTCAATTGCACAATACCAACATAATTTTTTGTACGAATGACCTTTCCAACATGCCGCTTTGTGGAAACAGAGAAAAAATCGTATGCATCAACATCTTCCATTTCATTGCAGTGCAAAATCATATTTTCAAGCTGCTCGAAAGAATCCTTGTCTAAGTATATATACTCATCTTTATAAGCTTTATTGCATGTCAGGATATCGTATTCCTTAATTTCAATTAACCTCTTCATTCTCGACCCTTCCATATATCCCGATATAGCTTGATGGTTCCTCGAATGCATTTGCTTGAAGATGGTATTTTGTTTCTGGGAGGTCTATATCAATGTCTCGACCAAACAATCCTTTTATACTTAATATCTCATCTAAAATAAATCGATATTGCTTCGGCTTTAAATGATCTCCTAATACTAACTGAATCTTGCTGTAGTCTTCATAAAAATATTCTTGGAGAAGCGGAATAATCGCATTCTTAAAAATAGTAGCTAGATTTTCTAATGAATTGTCTTCTTTTAAGCTCATAAAATATGCATGACCAATAGTATGTTCACGATCATACAGTGCTTCAATACGAGCGTTCATGACTTCCATTAGACGTTGAATATGGATATTCCCAACTTTTATATCAGCTACTGCATTCAAATTTGGCAGCATTTCAATAAAGTCAAAGCGTCTTCTAAGTGCTGTATCCATCAGGGCAATCGAACGATCGGCTGTATTCATAGTTCCCAGTAAATAGACATTTTGAGGTACGCCAAAATCCTTTTTAGAATAGGGAAGCTTTACATGCATTTCTTCTTGCGCCCCAATTCGTTTTGTCGGCTCAATTAATGTAATAAGTTCACCAAAAATCTTCGATATATTGCCTCGATTAATTTCATCGATAATAAAGACATAGTTATTAGTGTTTTCTTCCACATCGATTTGATCATTTTGCGAGTATTTTAAAATTAAATTATTCACATCATTAATCGATAGTCTCCAAAGCTCATAAATGGTTTGCTGCACTAAGTTCGTTTTACCATTTAGCTCATAAATATTTTCATAGATATCCGTGGCAATCCATTCTACTTCTCGACTCCTTTTAAAATCTTCCTCAGCCTCTAACCATTCTGGCTCTCCCGTGATAATGCCAATTGCATCAATATGCTTTTGATCACCTAAGGAAAAGACAATATCTCCAACACTCATTCCCTCATAGAAATAGTACAAGGTATCTGAAGGATAGTCCCCATCCTCAATAAAGTCAGTACCTTCCTCATCCCAGCCTATACGAATTTGATTGTCCTTAAAGCATTCCTCTTTCAGCCAATTATTCCCACTGCCTCCTAGAGAAATCTTCCAAACTTTTTTATTTCCTTCCATCACCTGATTATGAGCAGTTAATTTTAATTGCTGCGCTTGCTCACAAAATTCTTTAAACACCCCTGATTCAATTTTGTATTGAATGCTCTCTTCTGCTTCATCGTTTAAAACAGGCTTGATTCCCTCAATAAACTCTTCATATCCATATGATTGATGAAAAGTAACGAATCGAATCTGACCTTGCTTTTTATACGCAAGATAACGTTCAAAAACGTCTTGATACGCTTCTGCACAAATCGCCTTAAATTCTTTATTCTCAATAATACTAACCGCGTAGTTCACTGTATTATACGTTTTCCCTGTTCCTGGTGGACCGTACAGGATTGTATTGATATTACATTTATTCATTTTTGGGGAGTCCTCCTCAATTATTAGGTTTGTTAAAATGAAATGAGTAAACTTTCCTTCAATGAAATCATATAATTCAGCAATTTTTTTCTGACCCATTATGGTCGTTACGGTTATTTCTCTATTTAATGCAGGGCGTTCTTTTTGGTTATTAAATTCTCCGTAATAAGATATTCTTCGCTTAATCGAATCATTAAAATCTCCTGCCACTAGATAGTTATAAATAGAACCAGTAGCATTTGCTACACAGTGAGATGATGCCAATGCAGGAGGAATTATATCTTTGTTTAATTCCTCCGCTTTTTTAACAATTTCACTCTGCTTAAAATACAAATCTTCACTTTTAACATTCTCTTTTTCGATAAATTTTTCATATGTTAATATTGCTCCTGCTAACCAAATAGCCTCTACCTTTTTCATAAAAAACCCTCTCTCGATCTGGTTCTATTAAAGTAAATTATCAGCCTTTTTCAAAGGAAATACCCAAACATTACGCATTCGTCCATCAACATCTTTCTGAAGATCAGTGTACGGGTCGGCAGCGAGAACTACCTCACCTCGATATGTATATTTCCCCTTTGTCATAACTTCAAAATAATGAACTGTTATACCATTTGATTTGGATTCAGCTAATGTCTTATTTTGTGACTTTAAATGCTGATCGCCCTTTTGTCCCATGCCAGTATAGTGATAAATTTCATTTACAGTCCTGTCATCATATAATTTTGTTCGATCTGATATTAACACTAAGGTATTTGTTCGGTGTGATCTTCTCATGCCACCCTGTGGAGAACATTTAAAAATTTCACAAAGTTGATGGTTATCAATTATCGTATTTATTTGTAAATCTTTTATTTCCTTCAATAAATTACACTCCCTACACTCATTATTTTATTTCCATTATAGTACCATAAATTTGTTCTAATTTTACTAATTGTTAATGAAATCAAACATAATTTCCAGTTATTTTTCACTAATTTATTCAAGTCTTTTAACAGAATTATTTGCTGCAAATTCCCTTTAAAATAAAAAGACGTGTAAGCAATAATAGCCTTCACGCCTTTCTATTTAATTTTTTCATGATTATCAACACTAAAAATTTTTTACGGATCAATTCATAAAAAATCAAATTGATACAGAGAATATTTCAAGTTAATTGTATCTTCTAAAGGAGCATGCGTAAAAACTTTTCAAAATGCACGCCTGCCTCACGGGGTACTTGCTCCTTCGAAGTAGCTTCAATTGCAGCGGCTAAAAATGTTTCCGCTAGTTTCATTGATTCCATTAAATCTTGTCCTCGCATCATGCCACCCATCATGATGGATGCGAACAGGTCGCCTGTACCTGAATAGCTCTCACCATTATAGTTGCGGATACTATGAAAAGACCGCTCAGAGTCGACAAACATATTCCCAACATAACGCTTGTCCACATCTGCTGCTGGTGGATTCAAACCAGTAATAATGACGTTTGCTCCAGTTGCTTGCTGTAACTGCTGACCTGCCTCTTCAAGGGCATGAATATAATCTGTATCAATTTGATAGCTCTTTAGCCTCTCATAGGATAAACCTGTAAGTAAGCAACATTCCGTAACATTTGGCGTAATAATGTCCGCACACTTTACTAATGCTCTCATACGATCAAGCAATTCACCGGTAAACATTTTATAGACTTCACCATGATCACCCATCACTGGATCAACAAGCAATGTCGTCTTCTTTGAGTGAAACACGTCTAAAAAGCGAAATATATTATCGATTTGCTCCTTACCTGTAACAAAGCCTGTGTGAATACCATCAAAGGTAGCTCCAAGCTTGCTCCACTCATCTATAAAAGAGTCCATCTTTGATGTTAAATCTTCGCAATAAAAGCTCGAATACCCCGTTTGTGCCGTTAAAATAGCTGTAGGTAGTGGCACAGCCTGTACACCCATCACAGACAGCACAGGCATCGCAGCCGTTAACGAGCACTTGCCAAAGGACGACATATCTTGAATTACCGCAACTTTTTTCATCATTCATTCCACCTAACTCATCCTGCTTTTACTCTCCTCATCGTATCACAATTAGATAAATGCGAAAATAACCTCAAACTGACCCTTAACTTTTTTATAAAATTGACACTTTTACAACAGTCAGTCCTTTGCTAAAGTAAAAATCATCAAAATATTCATCATAGTGAGGAAGAGACAAATGCAAAATATACAAAGGCCAACATCCTATACAAAATCACGCACTAAAACATTTGATTTAGTCATTACAGCCATTTTAGCAGCACTTGTTTTTGTTGCTACAATGTTTATCAATCTTAAGCTACCGATCGGGCAAGGTGGACTTATCCACTTAGGAACATCCATGCTGTTTATTTCTGCTATTTTATTCGGACCTAAAAAAGGTGCACTTGCTGGAGCCATTGGAATGGGCTTATTCGATATCGTAGGTGGCTGGTTAATTTGGGCACCCACGACTATTATTTCACGCGCATTACAAGGCTTCATTGTTGGTAAAATTGCTTGGTCAAAAGGACATAAAGGTGATAATCTTGGGCTGAATATTTTAGGAGCAGTAGTATCAATGCCCGTGATGATTGCCGTTTACTATGTTGGGCAAGCCATTATGTTCAACAGCTGGATTGCCCCGATGGCATCCATTCCAGGAGACATCATTCAAAACATCGTAGGCTTAGTTATCGCCATCCCAGTATGTGTTGTACTGAAAAAAACACCATACTTCAAAAAGAATTTTTAATGGAAATACGCCATCTTGCTGTTTTACACAGTACAGATGGCGTTTTTTATGGTGTGCTATGCAGAAACAATGAATTTCAAGATAAAGCGAAACTAGCCTTGATTTTTTTCATACTATAGGGTGGAGGTGTAAAAATGCCAAGAGTAAAATACCGTGATGCAGACGTTGCTTTAATGGCAAGGATGATGAGAGCAGAAGCTGAGGGTGAAGGAAAACAAGGCATGCTTTACGTGGGCAATGTCATTGTCAATCGTGCAGTAGCATCTTGTTTAGACTTCAACGATGTTAGAACGATTGAGCAGGTTATTTATCAGGTACAAGGTGGAAACTATTCTTTCGAAGCCGTTCAAAAAGGCAATATGTTTTACCAACGAGCGAGAGAAACGGAAAAAAGATTAGCGAAACAGAACTTAGATTTCTGGCGAGATCATCCAGCAAAATACGCACTTTGGTACTTCAATCCATATGCCCCATGTCCCCCAACATGGTACGGCCAGCCGTTTACAGGGCAATTTAAGAATCATTGCTTCTATGAACCTGCTCCAGATACTTGTGCTAGTGTATATATGGGATAGTTAGTTCATCGTTGAAAAGGGAATACCTCAATCGCAGGTATTCCCTTTATTCTCCTATTATTTAACATGGCTTAATCCATTACTTTCAAAAGCTTTTCCTTAAACATTATCACACCAATCAAGCCAATTATTGAAAATATCACTGGCGAAATGAAGCCATAGTAGTACCCATCACTTACATTTCCTGTGGCAACTTGAAAGTAATCTAAAATATAGCCAAAAATAATGGGCAACAATGCAGCACTTAGAAAGCCACCTGTATTGGCAAACCCAGAAACAATGCCGGATTCAGTTAGAGGGAAAGTTTGACGAACTGCCGCAAAGGTTAAGGCACTTGCGCCATAGCCAAAGCCAATGAGAAAGAATAGGACGATGAGCATGAAAAATGTAGGATGTCCTTTCAATAAAAGAAATGAAAACCAGCTCAATAAAACTGTAATATGAACAACAATATATGGTTTTTTAATCGTTCCTAGCCAGCCGGCAATCCAACTCATTAAAGGAGCTCCTATAAGCGCCCCGACTAATCCAACCATAATCAGCTGACTAGCCTCTGAACGGGACATCTCATACATATTGATCCCATATGGTACTGCCCACGAACTGATAAAACCAACATAACCTCCAACAACGCCAAAATGGCAAAAAAATAAAGCCCATGCTTGCCTGCTTGAAAATATTCTTCGTAATAATATGGAGCTTTTTTCACGTTGTATTTCTTCAGTTATGCTTATGGGTTCCTTTGAAAAGATACGTTTCGTGTTTTTTATAAGCACAAAATAAAGAAGTACACCACATAAACATAATAATAATCCCGTTGAAAAAAAGGTGATTCGCCAACCTAATAAAAGGATCAATGTAGCAAAAGGAACTGTCGCCAATAAGAAGCCTAAGCTCCCAGTCATGCCTGCAAAGCCAATTAATCGAACAAACTCCTTTTTATGAAACCATTGTGCCAAAATAAGCACCATATTCACCCATATGGTCGCATCTCCTACGCCAGTAAGCATTCTAGAAAAGAATAGGACAACTTCATGTGTACCTAGACTGTAAAGAATGGTCCCTATTCCTGTAAGGGTGGCACCAATGATGAGGAAAAAGTTTGGCCCAAATCGATCAGCTAAAATCCCCATCGGAATTTGCAAACTCGTGTACACAAAAAATTGAATACTCGTCAATAACCCGATTGTCGATGCCGTTACCCCAAAATCCTTCATCAATTGATCTGTAATTAACCCTGGAGCAGTTCGCTGACTTGCCATTAACAAATAGGTAAACAATACAGCAACAAACACAATCCATCTGTACTTATGTTGTTGTTTGTCCAATAATCACTACTCCTATTAGCTTTTATTTTATGTATATGAGTTTAAGGTCAGGATGAAGACCTGCTTTTGAGGAAGCTTCAAAATTACGTCAAGAAAACGCACCTAGTCTATGCTAAGTGCGTTGATGCTATATTATACTGCTGGTTGAGGCTGTTCACTGACATGTACTACTGGTTTAAGGTCTTTCCAAGGCATTGCTTCTTCTAATTGTCTACCTAGCTGTAATAACGTCAATTCATCTGCAAATTTACCTGTCATTTGTAGACCAATTGGTAAGCCTGATTTACTTTCTGCTAAAGGCAATGATAAGGAAGGCTGACCTGTAGCATTAAATAAATTTGTAAACGGTGCATACGTGAAAATTTGCTCCGTCCATTCAACAGCTGAAATGTTAGGATTGTTCGCATTTAATTCACCAATTTTAGCAGGAAGCGTGCCAATTGTTGGACTCAATAAAATGTCATAGTCTTCAAAGAAGCTTGCAACTTGACGTGAAACGACTGCATTTGTATGAATAGCTTCCAATAAATCAGCCGCCTTTAAATGACCACCATATTCATAGCATTTCCAAATGGCTGCTTCAATATTGTCTGGAGAAACTGCTTTACCAGTTCCCGCTGCGGCACCCTTAATCATTTGATAAATATTTGCTGTCCAAATATCAACCGTCGCCTTTGTAAATGATGCTTGTTCATATTTCGGACGCGCTTCTACTACTTCGTGTCCTAGGTCTTTTAAAACTTGGGCTGTTTTATGAACTGCTTCTATACATTCCGGATCGACAAATGCCCCAGAATTTGCTTCAGTTGTCCAAGCAATTTTTAGAGGGCGCACTTTTTCTTGGATAAGTTGTCCATACGGTGCATGCGTTACTTCTAATTTGGAATAGCTCCCTAAATCAGGGCCTGCTACTTGATCCAGTAGCACCGCTGTATCACGAATTGTACGAGTCACAGCGAACTCAATGGCAATACCATTTAAAGGCTCACTATTAAATGGACCAGCGGGAACTCTTCCTCGTGTAGGTTTCAATCCAACTAGCCCACTACAGGAAGCGGGAATACGAATAGAACCACCGCCATCATTGGCATGAGCGATTGGCACAATACCACTCGCAACAGCTGCTGCTGATCCACCACTCGAACCACCTGGACTATGATTTAAATTCCATGGATTGCGCGTTGCACCATAAATAACCGCTTCAGTAGCTGCATTATAGCCAAACTCAGGTGTTGTCGTAGTACCTGCTAAAATCAAGCCAGCCTTTCTAAAACGCGCCATTAATTCACTATCGACCGGAATAATCGTATTTTCCCCTATACGACTCCCCATACTATGCGGTACACCCTCTGCATGTAACACAAGCTCTTTAATTAAAAATGGAACACCTGAAAACGGAGCATTTTCATCAACCTTCTCAATTGCTTTGTCAGCCTGCTCTTCTAACACACTAACGACCGCATTAATGGATGGATTTACTTTTTTTATTCCTTCTAACGCTAGCTCCTTTAACTCCTGTGGTGTTACTTCCTTTGATTTTACTAACTCTGCCAACCCAATACCGTCATATGATGCATACTCTTGTAAATTCATATCATCACCTCGTATAGTAGTCATCTTGCAATTACAATGTACTGAATATTCTAAAATTAAGATATTACCCGAAAGGATAATTCTGTTTTAAGTAGAATATAAATGCATAATAGAGAAACGAGGTGTTTTCATGTTTTTGGAAAATGATCTAGAAAACATTCTTAAAGCGAGCTATCATATTTCGAATATGAATGTGAAACAAAGTAATGAAAGTTTTAAACATGAACTATTGCATACATTAAGTCAGCATCTCGGCTATCACCATATGTTATTTTGGGAAATATCGAATAATGAATTAGATGCTCCTGTGCTTTTAAATATAGAGGGTCATACGATTAATGATTATTTACAAATATATCAAAAATTTGATCCATTACACCCTCAAAATATAGGTACACAGCATTCCATTCAGCTAATGAATAGGAATGAAGTTATGTGTCTGCAAAAACAAACCCACTATAAAGAAGTTTTTTTAAAAGAAAATCGCTATGAAGATGAAATGGCGATGTATTTGAGGGTAGACAATAAGCTCGTAGCGGTTATTGGCTTTTTAAGGAAAACAGGAGAAAAGTTATTTAATGAAAAAGATATTTTAAAATTAGTGTATTTGAAAAGAAATATCGAAAATATGTATTCCCTTCATCACTATTCACAGCCCTCCATCCTATTTAAAATGACGGAACGAGAAAGAGAAGTTTTAAACTTTGTTTTCAAAGGCTTGAAAAATGGAGAAATCGCCCAGCAATTATTCGTCAGTGAAAATACGATTAAAAAACATCTTCAAAACCTATATAGAAAGTTTCAAGTAACCAATCGCACCCAGCTACTAGCAAAGTGTTTGAAGTATATTGATCATGTTTAGTAGGTTCCTCCAAAGAATAATTTCCTGTTCGATACCCACATATTGTGACATTGAACTCTTCTACAAACTGGAGCCTTATAGATATGATTTGTCATTTGGACTATAAGGGTATATATAATATTTTCTAAATTGACATTAGAAAAGAGACATTTCCAAGATCAAAATGTCTCTTTTCTATCATGTTTGATATTTATTTATCATAGATGTTCATTAGCTACACTTTTATTTTGTTTTGGCAGTTTCAATAATCCATTTAGCTAAATTGTCTATTTGTCCTTCTACTGCAATTGGGTCTCTAAACCATGACTCACTTTCCGTCCACAAGTATACTTTTCCATCTCGAATCGCAGGCAAGTTACCCCAAATCGGATCAGCCTGCAGTTCCTCCAACGTTGATTTTGTTGTTAAAACCAAATAATCTCCAGTATATTCAGGAAGCATTTCTAGCGAAAACTCGTAAAATGATTCAGCTAGCATATGTTCTGGAACCGTTGAGGGTGGATTCGCACCTAATATTTCATACATAATTCGACCGCCGCGTCCAGACTTTGATCCGAATAAGAATACCTTTCCATCATACTCCTGCATGATGGAAACTGTCTCTCCCTCACCAAGTGCAGCTTGAACTTCATCACGTAATTTACCAGTGCGACTCTCAAAATCGGTAATCCATTGTTCAGCTACATCCTTTTTGTCTAATAAATCACCGAAATAACGCATTTCCTCCTGAATCGTTTCAAAGCTATTATAAGGCATAGCCACGGTTGGCGCGATGAGTGAATATTTGTCCACTGTTTCTTCTTTATTAATATTTGTAATGATTAAATCTGGTTTCAATTCAACCAGTGCTTCTAGCGAATCTCCTACATCCGTTACACCATCAAGCATCCCTTCTAAATACGGGCTTTCCATCAATAAAAAATCAGATGCAACTGGTTGGACGTCAAGTGCCAACACCGTTCCTAAATAGGCAGGTGCTGCTATACGTTGTGGTTGTATAGGCACTTCTACATCTCCGAGTGCCGTCTTAATTGTTCGCATTTGGATGTTGGCAGGTGCCTCTGACTTTACTTGATTCGATTTTGTTGCACCACTATTTCCGTTAGCCCCTTCTGATGATGTTCCACATCCTGATGCGACCATAGTCAGACACAATAGTGCCATCGCTAATAGATTTTTCTTTCTAATTTCCATATCATTTCCTCCATCTAACATTAATTGATAATGAATATCATTACCATTTAAATGATACATTGCTGGATGTGGTGCAACAATGGACAGATTTGACCTATTCATTGTATCTTTCGAACCTATATACTGATATTGCTTGCGGTATTCTCCTGGAGTTATGCCTGTTTGTTTCTTAAACATACGGTTAAAATAGACCGTGTCTGGATATCCAACATAAGCAGCTACTTCCTGTAGCGTCGCTTCGGTATCACACAGCAATTTTCGCGCCAAGTCTATGCGTAATCGAATCGTATAATCAAGTGGACTGCATCCCATCTGCTCTTTGAATTTCCTCGAAACGTACTGTGGAGTGTAATTCATTTGCTGGGCCAACTGCTCCATAGAAATCATACCACGATAATTTTTTGCGATATAGCGGACAACTTGTTCTGTTAGAGATGGGGCGTGAGCATGCTCCAGCCGCTCCTGTAACGTTGCATGTACGAAACGGATGAATTCCCCCTTGGCCTTCAGTTTTCTCAATTCATGGACATCCTTCATGTTTTTCTCTTTGTCTATCTGCCCATTGTCTATTTGTTGCCAGTCGGTAAGCATTGTTTCTAGCATCTCCAGCATAACGAGCGGTTCGGATGGTGACACTGCCCAGCTTTGCATAAATGGATTGTCTGTTTGCATCATCATATGAAACTCCCGCAATGCTGAAGCGGGTAAAGAAGCATTGTATAAAATCATGTAGGTGTCAAGAAAGTCAGTGGATTGAACCGTTATCCGCTGCCCCTTGCCGATATGTATTAAATGAAACCGTTCGGATAGCCATACTTCATCGTTTGTCCACAGTTCAGCATGGCCATTTGCCACAAACATAAACATGCTTGCTGGTGTTACATAATCACAAATCACATCGCCGCGCCCTATTCGTTTTATCCGAATGTCGAGTACACGAATGTCAACTTGATTCCACAATTGAATTTGTTCACCTATATTCATAATAAAACCACGTAACGACTACTATCTACCCAGTCCATTAGATTGCTCCTTCCCATGCATATTACAATTGAAATTATTTATGATAATCATTCTCATTTTGATTTTTGTTTCAAGATATGTCAAGGACAGTCAAATCATTTCTGACTAGATGAAGAATTCCAATTAAGGACGTAGCTTGTTACACCGTTGTGTGTAATTTATTTATGATTTCAAATAGCTTAAAACAGCCTCTATTTTTTTCTCAGCAGGAAATTTCCCCATAGAAAAAACTGCATCATCAATTGGTAGAGTGTGTCTAACAATTGGTGGTGCAGTTCTGATTTTGATTCTAACTATAGGGGTGCGGTCCCATTCTTTTACTTAATTACTTTGCACTTTATACACTTTACTATCAAGCTGTCTATTTATTGCCTGCTGTAAAAATCGTGTAGCGGTAAATAGTTTATCTTCATCAATATTCGTTTGCACGCCTATACGATGTAGGAAATTTACTAAATCATTCGTTGACACATTGCCGCTTGCACCAGGGGCATAGGGGCACCCCCCCAAACCACCAATAGCACTGTCGTATTTTGTAATCCCGAGTTCAAGTGCTGCAAATATATTCGCTAAAGCACGGCCATACGTATCATGAAAATGAAGGGCAAACAAATCATGGTCGTATCGAGTGAGCAGCTCTGATAAAATAGCCTTTACTTGTACAGGGTCTGCTATACCAATTGTATCGCCGAGTGAAATTTCAGAAACGCCCATTTCTAGATAGGCATCAATGATTTCCTTCACTTTTTTAAGCTTTACTTCGTCACCAAACGGACTGCCAAATACAGTTGAAATATAGCCTCTTAACGATATACCTTCACGATTTGCTACTTCAGCTACAGCTTTTAAGTTTTGCAAAGATTGGCTGATTGAAGCGTTTACATTACTTTGATTATGTTCCTCAGAAGCAGAAATAAATAAAGCAATTTCATCAACCTTTTGTTGGATGGCCCCTTCTATCCCTTTCAAATTGGGCACAAGAGCTGCATACGTTATTTTTTCATGACGTGTGATTTGCTCGAATACTTCATGATGATCGGCTAAAGCCGGTATCCACTTTGGACTAACAAAAGAGGATACCTCGATATGGCGGACACCTGTTTCACTTATTAAGTTAATCCATTGCACCTTCAAATCAGTTGGAATAAAAATTTTCTCATTTTGTAAGCCGTCACGCGGACCTACTTCTCTTATTTCCACTGCTTTTGGTAAGTTCATCAAGATACACTTCCTTTAATTAAATGCCGAACAGTTGTAGCATAATCCAACTTGATGCGTAGAATACCATGAATTGCACACCGGCTCCTACACCTAAAATTCGATTTAATAAACCACCAACAGTTGCGACTGTAAATGTTAACACTACTCCTAGCAATTGCGCCTCGTTATAGGCAAGCAAGAATGCTAAACCGATGAACATCGCTACGATTGCTTCCTGGCTAATATATTTCAATACTAATACAGACGCTTTACGTGCATAATTCATCGCAAATGGATAAGCAATTAAAGCAGCTACACTAATACCGATTAACCCAAAAATGAAAAAATCCCATGAAGACATTAGCGTGTGTAAGTTGTTTACTGGATCTACTGTAAAAATCGGTGGTGCATTAAATAAAGGTGATGCTGGTCCAAGTGCAACTGGACTTAACGGAATACCGAATGCAATTAATGGAATAATCGCTTCAGCAATATAAGTCGATTCCGTTACACCATTCATTACAGTAAGACTCGTTGTTGATTTTTTATAGGCACCTTTTGTGCGAGAGCCTACAATTTCCCCCATCAATGACGTCATCCCAACAGGACTGAAGACAAATGTGAGGGAGGAAAGAAACGTTGTAATACTCGTAAAAATGGTCTGCCTTTTCGATAAAATTTTAAATGGATTTGGGAAATAGCCTTTCCATGATTTCGTTTCAGGAGCAAGATTATATTGATTTGGCTTACTACGTGCTAGATCATTTTTAGCAACAGAAGATGCCGCCATTAAAATATTACAAAACATTGGTCCAATGGCAATTCCTAAAAAGAATGTAATGCTTAAATGTTTATCCAGCATCGCAAAGCTAACGCTATCTAAAGCTTTAATGAAAAACGCAAATGGGATAATGATTAATATACTTGCCCATTTTCCTTTTGAAAAGAACGCGATTAAAATAGCGGCAAGTGTAAAAATGATGCCTGATGAAGATTTAAAAAAGTCGGCAAATTGACCTAAAAACTGACCTAAAAGTACAGCTGTTGGTAGGGCGATAAATGCACCGATAACGCCGCCGGAAATCATTTTACGTAGCGCCACGTGGGGCATCCCTAAACGGCGTAATGTATTGGCATGGTCAATTAAAGGTACAGCTGTTGTGTCCCCAGGAATACCTAATAATGCAGTTGGTACAGCATGTGTTAAGTGCTTAGCTAACACGCCTGCCATGAAAAAGGCGAATACCCCTTCAGGAGGCGCTCCCAGCAAAATAACTAACAGCGTAATTGGTACCATAATCGCTGTTTCATCTGTACCTGAAATAAGCCCAATGACAGTAAAGATTGCTGCACCCAAAAGGGCAAATAGAAGAGCAATTAAATAAATACTCATTTTTTATCCGCTCCTTTCAAGCCTTGTAAGCTAGAAAGAATACCAAAATCCTCGAGCTCTTTTTTTGTCACCGGATCTTCCTCGATTAAGCGTATTTCCTCGTCTATATCAATTTGTAAATCTTCAAATGCTTCCTTTAAAGAATGACTGGATGCTTCATCTTCTACTAAAATACGTTTTGGTTTAAAAAGAATCGTATTAATAGCAACAACAATCAGAATACCTGCAATGCCTGTTAACAATGAATACGAGTTAATCATTTGAGGGTCTGCAAACTTCGGAAAAACCCACTGGCCAAACTGATAGCCTAAAAAGCTTGCGGCAACGCTTAAAATAATTGAAAGAATTAACTGATTACCAGAAACTGTGTCACCTAAAATTTCAATAAACTTTTTTTCCTCTACATTTTTTTGCTCATTGTATGGAGTATTCGCCATGTTTTATTCACCTCGCAGAGAGTTTGTAATCTCTAAAACACGATCATAACGGAAATCTTTCTCTTCTACCGCCTGCTGCACAACACGATCAATAATATCGCCTGTTGCCCCAGCCATTACAGCCAAGTTTTTCGCATGCAAACGCATATGACCAGATTGAATACCCTCTGCTGAAAGTGCGCGTAAGCTTGCTAGATTTTCTACTAATCCAACTGCGGCAATGTAGCTGGCTAGCTCCTCTGCAGATTGCACATCCATAATTTTTAGCGCTGCTTTTGCAACTGGATGAGTCTTCGTAGCCCCTCCCACAATACCAACAGCTAATGGCAATTCCAATGTACCAACAAGATTGCCTGCTTTATTTAGCTCCCACGTTGTTAAAGAACGATATCTACCAGAACGAGCAGCATAGGCATGAGCACCAGCCTCAACAGCGCGTGTATCGTTACCCGATGCCAATACTGCGGCTGTGATACCATTCATAACCCCTTTATTATGTGTGGCAGCTCGATACGGGTCAGCATCTGCAAATTCGTAAGCACTTACAATATTTTTGGCAATTTCTATACCGCCAAGCATTTCTGTTGAGAATTCACCACGCGCACGGACAATACGTTTATCTGCTAAATTTGAGATAATCCGTAGCACAACTCGTCCATTTGTAATCCGTTCGATTAATGGTGACACAGATTCTGCCATTGTATTGACAGCGTTTGCCCCCATTGCATCCTTCGTATCTACGATTAAATGGACGACAACCATTGTTTCTTTTGCTGTGTCGATTAAGTGTACTTCTATATCCTTCACTCCACCGCCTAACTTGACTAACGTTGGATCTTTTTCATTACAATGCTCGATAATCTCATCTTTATGTTCAAAAATTTTCGCTCTCGCTGCATGAGGATCCTCAATATTTAATACCTGAATCTGTCCACGCATAACTGTTCCCGAGCTGGAAGTAAAAATACCCCCTAACTCATATGCTGTACGTGCCGCATTACTAGCCGCAGCGATTACTGACGGCTCTTCCGTAGCCATCGGAATAAATACCTCTTTGCCATTCACCTTAAAGTTGGCCGCTACCCCTAGAGGCACTGAAATATGTCCAATAACATTTTCAACCATTGCATCTGCAAGCTCTAATGAAATTCCACTTTTTAAAGCTTCAACTTCCTCGTTGGTTAAATTTGATTTTTCAGCGATTAACTTAATTCGCTCTTCTACTGAAAGTAAATAAAATCCTTTAATTCGTGAAGTCATCCCTATACCCCCAAAAATAAAAAAAGTGTAATATAATTCAACTTAGTTGAATAACATTACACCAATTGTAAATTGTCTGAATAGTATTGTAAACAAGAAATTTGCATTTTCGATAATATTTACGTTTAAAGGAAAGATTTAATCCTCAACATAAATCGTTAATACCTTTGAGTTTTCCGCAGAATTGTTAATAAAGATATGCTCCTTTTTCCCAGAAAAATACGCAGAATCCCCCTCTTCTAAATTGTAAAATTTATGATCATATTTCAAGACGATACTACCCGAAATGACATAAATAAATTCATCATTATCATGTGTATAAGGGGCTAAATTTTCCGCTCCATTATGTACAGTAACAATAGAAGGATTGATATTGCTCATATAACTCTTATTCGCCAACAGCTCATATTGATAGCCAAGTTCATTCGTTTCAACAGTCTCATTGCGCTCTTTTTTCGAGACAATCGAAATGCCATCAAATTGATCCTGGATAACAAACCAAGCCATTGGCACATCAAATATTTCTGCAATCTTGGACAATGTTACCAGACTCGGTGTCGCTTTGCCATTTTCTATTTTTGAAATATGGCTTTTCGTTAAATTAATCTGCGAAGCTAAATCATCCTGAGACATTTTATTTTTCTTCCGCATCTGCTTTATTTTTACTCCAACTTCTAGTAAGTTCATCTATTCCAGTCCCCTCAATCATTTCGTTTTTTACAATAACTATACTATATTTTTAAATGATGGATAAAAAAATACGGAGAGTATAGCACCCCATCATTTTCGTCTGTTCAACTAAATACAAAAGGGTGTGCTAAAAGTAGCGAAACTTTTAGCACACCCTTATACCATTATAGTGATGACATTCACATCTTCTTAGTCTGTATACCGCGAATCGTACTTTTCGGAATTGTTGCATCATGCTCCACAATGAATAGTTTGGGTAAGCAGTAATAAGCTTATGTTGTAGCTCTTGGAGATAAAACGTAAACACCTTATTTTTTCGCTCATTCTAATGCGCTATCAAGCTGATTGAGCACGGTATAGTCTAGTGAAGTAGCTAAGTTTTGCAGTAGTGCGAGTGCAAAAAGAAGTGAACATAGCTATTTTGGTAATAAATTTTCAACTGTTATTGTCCATCTTACCTTTGGATTGATAGATAAATTATCATTACATTTCATTCACCGTTAGCAATATGTGAATATTCTCTTTTCAATCCTTCTTTACAATAGTTATATTACCAACTACTATTAGCATCATAATAATTCCTTTAACTATACAACCTTACCATTCATTAATTTCGTAAGCCTCATTGTAACCTTGCTTTACTCTATTTATTTCTCTCAACAATCATCGCGTGACTTCCAAGTTCTTTATAGCTTTTGAAAAACTTATCGGCATTATGTGAGACTCTTCCTTTTAGCGGATTCATCACATGAACGGTATTATTGAGCTCATTATAGCCAACTAGCACAACAGCATGGAGATTAATCGGTGCTTTAAAATATTCCTTTGTATCACTGAAATACCAAGAAGACGATACTTTTGGCGTACTTAAATCCAAGGTCACCCAAATGACTACTGGAACATTATGATTAATTTTCTCATAGAAAAACTCTTTTTCCTTGCCACTTACATCAGTTGCTGTGTATTTAGTCGTTCTTCCGATGAAAAATTTTTCTGCAGAAGCAACAATGGGAGGTGCATAAGAAAAGAAGCCTGTCCCTAAACGAGGGTCACCTGCATAGGCTTTATAAGGATTCGGACCGTATCTTTTATTATTCTGATAGGTAAATGATTCCTTCGGTAAATAATTATTTGCCATTTCCATTTTGTTTGTTGAAAATCCATAATAGTTTAAAACAGCTGTTAAAGACGTTATTTCACAGCCATTTGGCAATTCTGGATTTTGCTTAATAATTGGAACCGTTATGTACATTTTATTTAGCTTGGGTTCTTCTGCAGGGGCTTGCGCTTTTGGCGGCTCTGGTGCTACACGATACGTTTCATCTAATACCCTCGCCATCATCACGGCAAATTCTGCTCTTGTTAAAAAGCGTTCTGGTTGAAACGTCCCATCCGCAAAACCGAAAACAATTTCATTGTTCACTAATGCCTGAATAGACGAATAGGCCCAATCGTTCGTTGTGACATCCTTAAATTGAAGTGAAGAAAGACCACTTAATTCAAAAGCTCCTGTTAGAATTGATGACATTTCTGCCCTTGTCACAAATGCGTTCGGTTTAAATTCTTGCCCCTTTACAACATCATCAAAAACCCCTTCAGCCATGACGGCAGAAATGATATCGAAATGAGCATCTTCATTTTTCACATCAACCAATTGTGGGTCAGGTCGATCGATCACACTGTATCCCTTCGCTCTCGTAACCATTAACGCAATTTGTAATCGCGTTAATTTATCATTAGGTGCAAAACTCCCATCTGGATTTCCCTGAATAATATTTTGTTGAGATAAGTATTGGATTTCCTTGCCTGCCCAATGCTTTTGATCCACATCTTTAAAAATCATTTCAGCTGCATAAACATTCGATGCAAAGTAAAGATTATTAATCGCAATAATTAAAACAATCATTAGTAATAGTAACTTTTTCCTCATATAACGCTCCTCTGTTTTCAAAAATAATCATATTTATACTAAATTACAATAATTATATTTTCTACATAAGAGGATTTTGTATCATAATAGGAGCTTAGTAAAAAAGGGGGGGATTTTGTAAAAAATTCACTGAATTTGTCTATAGTTTGAATACATCAAATCTACACTATGTAAATTCTGGATATATTTCACTGCTGTTTGAGGTAGTTCACTCTAGTTGACTCGTTCTCACCTTTGCAAATAAAGGGGGAGTTACTAGAGCTCATTCACTTTACTTCATTCATAAATTCTCTAAAACTTTCAATGGTTTCTTATGCTTTAGTACGATATAAATAATGAGCTCATTCAAAAGTCATCACTTTCCCATGTATTAAATCATTTATTTGTATTTCCAATGAGTTTGTCTTCCCTATGGAAGCAAATAAAAAATGCTAGGGTGGGACAAGAAATGTCAAAATCAATTAATGAGGAATCGATATTTGATGACAAGTTTTCTGTCAAGAATCTGCAGTTTAGGAAAATAATAAATTCTACCCCCAATAACAAAGAAAAACATAGGGAGATTTTAGTCTTCCTATGTTTTCATTCAATTATTGATCTGTTTGTTCTTGCTTCTTTTTCAAATACTCCGCACGTATTTTCTCAAGTTGCTGCTTTTTATCAAATTTAGCTGGCTTGTTTTTTTCATGATACTTTGCCACAGCCATCTTACCTTTAGTATCCAATTGATATTTCCCCACTTTGGTTCACCTACTTTTTCTGCCTTTAAAGAAACCTATTCAACAAATATAGTATACCTTATTTTGTTGATGTAAACCTTTTTACTATATTGTTGTACCGCTAAATTTTAAATTCAGTAAAAGCTTAGTAAATAATTCTTTGCCAGATATATTAACATATCTGTATCCACACACATTTTAGATGATGATACCTTTATTCTTATTTAGCGCTACAATATTGCTCATTTTTATGTATGGAGACGGCGGGTGTTCAGTCTATAAAACAGAAAACCTTATTATATCAACGTTTGAAGGGCATTTTCGAGGGTCAAAAATGGCTCTTACAAAGGAATTAATAAGGTTTGATAAAAATGCTTACGGAGACTTAAGAATTTTTGATTAAGTTATGGATATATATTAAACAGTTCTTTATAGGGATCTTCTGTTGCGTATAAATCCTGATTCATACTTGTACACTTACAAGACATTGTTTCTTTTTTTAACTGTTTACGATACTCATAATAAAGTTTTTCTAAAGATGGAAAATCAAATTTTTTCAAGCTGTTTTTAGGTAACCTTTTTCCCGTGGCCTGAAAATAATAATAATTAATTGATTTATATACCCAATTATCTAGCGTATTTAATTGATTATAGTCTGTAATAACTAAAAAAAATCGCATCCAATTTCTAGATTTTTCAAATTCACCACAATTTTTGCATTTATTTTTTTTGTAATCATTTCCAAAATATTTATAACTCATTCTTAACTTTAAAAGTTCCAAGGACCTCTTTTTACTAAAATCTGTCGTATTTAAAATATTTTCAATTCTTTTTTTGAACTTCAAAACATTCGATTGTTTGATACTAATATGCCTATTGGAAATTGTAAATCCAACAAAGTTTATTCCTCTCTTACAATTCACCTTACTAATCTTAGTTTTTTCAGGGTCTGGATGTAATGTTAATTTAATACTATTTAAATATTTTTCACACTCGTCTTTTACTTTAATAATATCTTTTTCGGATTTAGCTAAAATTACAAAATCGTCTGCATACCTAGTATATCTGATATTATGTTTGGATTTTAATGTCGACATTACCCAGCAGTCAAATTGATGTAAATAAATATTTGCTAGCATTCCCGAAATAATTCCACCTTGAGGAATCCCTTCATTTCTTTTTACTCTTATAACCTTATTTTTATTCTTCCTTTTATAACCCTTATCTACATGAATAAAACGATATAAAAGTTTTTGGATTTTTGGCATATCATTAAAGAAAATCTTAATCTGATCGTAAAGTTTATCATGAGGTATATTATCAAAAAAACCTTTTAAATCAGCATCCAAAGCGTATATATATCCTTCATTTAAATCATTATAAACTTTTTGAGCTGCCTTTTGGGCATTCACATTCTTACGATATGCAAAACTCACATAAGGTAATTTAGTAAATTCTCTTTCAGTAATCGGGCTTAAAAAATCATATAACATCTTTTGAGTCAGTACATCTCTTATTGTAGCAATTGATAAAACTCTTGTTTTCCCAAGCTTCTTTGCTTCTTCTATATTTAATTGAGGGTCTTTAGAAATTTCTATCTCTCTTAAAGGATAAAAAAAGTAATTTCCTCTTCTAATTCTTTTATAAATCATATCTATCTGATGAGGAAGGTTTTTTTGAAATAGGATGTAATCGATATTATCTAGACCTTCTGGGACTTTCACTTTTTTTTCCTCAGTCAAATTATCAGTCTTTTGAGCAACATATTCTTCAAATACATTTTTAATATTTTCTTTTATCACTATTTTTTCAAAAAAATTTTTTTCTTCCATAAAATATGGTATTCCTCCATTTTCTGCGGCGGTGGGCAAGGAGGAATGGGATTCAACCGCCTCCCTATCTTAATAAGATAGGTTAAAGTTCTAACAGCCTCATATGTAATATAAGACTGCTGGATAAACTGATAAGTCAATTAATAGTTGCATTAAGAGATTCATTAGCATTATCCTCCATTCAATTTCAGCGTCTATAATTATATTATAAATCGTCGAAACGAATGCCCTATACCGATTATCGGGACGCGTGTGTAATACACACGCTATAGGCTAAAACCTACGTGTTAAATTTTAACATAAAAAATATTTTCGGGATAGTCTAATATTCACGGTGCATATACACTATGTTATAAATCCTTTTCAATTAAAAGTCTTCGGAAGTTCGAAAAGCAAATTTTATCAAATCCATCTACTTCCTTATCAACAGCAGAATAAAAATTTGGAATATCTTTAGGGTAAATAGGTTTTCGATCAATTCGAGCAAATGGTCCATCCGTTTCAAAAAGTATTTGTTTAACTGGAATATGGGCAATTATATTTAATCCGTTTTTAGTCATTAACATTTTCGGATTTATAGAAAAATAATATCCTTTTTCAACCGCTTGTTTCAAAACACTAATTTTGCCTGTGTACCAATGAAAAATTGCATGTTTAACTTCATTTTCAAGCAAAATATCAAGTACTTCCCTCTCAGCGCCTTTACTATGGATAGTATATATACGCCCTTTATTAAACCTTTGACTAGAAACATATCGAAAAGCCTCTATTTGAATGCTTTTTTCTCTATCGCTTATTCCAGAAAAAAAATCTAACCCTACCTCCCCAATGTATCTAGTGGTAGCTATATATTTTTCGAAAAGGTCTTTATTTAAAAGATATTCATTTGAAACTTGTGGATGATATCCTAGGCATAGTCGAATGTATTTAAAGTTTGAAAACCTACCGAAGTACTTTTCGTATAACTCAGGTAAATTAGTTACAAATAATGTGTAGATTTTGCTTGTTTCATATTCTAAGGCCAACTCATACGGATTAGGATAGAAATCAATATGCACGTGCGTATCGATGTAAGTCATACTTTTCCATATACCTTTCAAATTCTTTAGCAAACTTATTCAGCATTTCATTCGTTTTAACTAAATAATCAGCCTCATCATAGTACTTTGACTTAATGTTTAATTCACTAAAAATTTCGTTGTTTCTTATGAGCTGCACATATTTTTGAAAGTATTGCACATTAGAAATAAATTCATAATAATATACATCTGGTTCAAAATTCTGTTCTTCATAATCAAAGTAATATAAACAATCATACTGTTCATTGTCATATGCAGCCATTGAAATTTTTCTCAATAAGCATGGAATACATACTCCACATTGCCCAACATGTACTTTTAATACGTCCGATCTTCCAGCTCCACATGTGAATGAATCTTTGATTACACCTTTAAAATCTAAATTCATTTCATTTATTGATTCACCTTTTGTTTTGAATAATAACGGATGTTTAACTTGTACATTTATGTTTAAATCCTCCAATAAATTATTGTATTCAAACAAAGTTTTGGGATGTGTTGTCTTCGTTGTAAATCTATCATAAAGGTTTGGATTTAATGTTAAAACACCATTTTCATACAGGTTAACCTGATTAGATTGATTATAATATGCCTTAGCTACTGCTAAAGAAAAATAGAGCAGTGAACGGGTTGCTTGTGTATAGTGTTGTTTCTTATCAACTGGTTTCTCTATCAAAATTATATCAGGGGTAGGATTTAGTTTTTTCTTATAAAAATCAGCAAGGAACCTCTGTTTAGTTGCTTCTTCTCGTTTATTGAGAAATCCAATATAATCGCTAGAAATGTCATTTTTGAAATTATAATACGCTCCTGTTAAAGAATCTAATCCTCCTGAAAATAAGCTTACAATTCTTTGATTTGGACCATATAACGATAATTTCATTTGTCTTTCTTTTCTTGCTATTAAATCCTTATTAAATGGCTTAAAAGAAATTTGATAGTCTTCACCAGAAACCCATTTTAGTAAAAGTCTAAGTCTATTAGTTAAACCTTGCCAAACTTCAACATGGAAAACTGGAATCTCAATAGAAAGATGGGTTTTCCTGGCAGTTACAGATACATCAACGCAATATACTGAACCCATTACTGTAATTAAATCGACAATAGTTTTATCTTTGTCCTTAAAATAATCAACCTCAAATTCCTGCATCAATTGAAGATGTAATTTCTCGTTTACTAATCCGTTCATTAGAACTCACCAAACGTTACATTTTTAGCAGCTTCAACAACAGATTTTAGTACTTCACTAAACTCTAAGTCTTTTGCTATATATTGATCTATTTTACGCTGTGTTTCATTATCTATAATTTGATTTGAGACATTATTAACCATTAATTCAATATCATCATAATTTAATTCATCATAAACTTCTTTTAATGTATCATGTAATTCCCCTATGAGTATTTGCTTTACTACATTAAATAATAATTTTTCGATAAAACTCGTTAGAACTAAGTCTTCATTCTTCAAAAAATTTGTCATTGTAATTTTAAAGCTTCTTTCTAAAAGAGCTTTATCTGCGAATAAATTATCCTCATTATCTATTAAATCCAAGATATGATTTACAAATTGCTCGGTTGTAATGGGATCGTTTTTTATTTCTTGCTGAGTAATGCCATTAAAGCCTTCCTTACTTAAAACTTCAAATTGATTAGAAATGATACTGATACATTTGTTTAAAGTTGCTTCATCTAAAAATTCTGTATTTATTCTTTTCAAAGTAATTATTTTCTTTGTAACATCTGGTGTTTTGTCATTGATTTTTTCAACAGGTACATCTTGCAGCATTTTCTTGATTTCTTTATTAAGCTTTCTTTTTGAAGTTCCCATAAACACTCACCTTTTCTTATATGCTAAAAAACGATAATTATTTGAAAACAATTGAACTTAATAATTTATTTCATCTCAACCTCTACACCCCATGTATCAGCATCAAAACCTGCATCAATAAATAACTTCTTACATGTCGTGTAAATACTTTTTGCACTAAAATTAACTTCTATAAAATGCCCATTCGACAATTGCTTAGCACTACGCATCTCGTTATTCTTCTTTTCTACTGAGATTAGTAATGATCTCGTCTGCAACAATTCTTGGTAGTATTCAGGATTATTTTTGTAAATGAACAGAATAGTATGTTCTAAAACTTCTCTCCAAACTTTTACCTTAGTCGTTTCATCACCTATGAATAATAAGCGTGGCGAGCTACCTGTTACATCATTGTCTTTAACACTAGCAAGTCCAAAATACGGCCATGCTAAAATGAATTTTTTATATAATTTTTCTGTTCTGTCAGTGATTGCTTGTTCATCCCAAGTATTATATTTAACGAGATCCTTATTCAATTCAAAATTGCTCTTACTATAATATTTTTTCTTAGTAGAGAATGATTCGTTCGATAGCTCTGAATTATAGCCACTTAATGTTAAGTTCCCAATAACATGCAAATATTTTTCGTGAACTTCTTCAAAATTGCTACCTAATTCAGCTTCCCAAGATTCAGTTAAAGTTTGTGGCATGATATGTTCAATGGTAGCCTTCGTTAAATCAACTTTCTCTTTATGACCAAAGCTTTCTTCAAGTACACTTAAAATAAACTTACATTTCTCTCTCTTATCACCAGCGCCATATAAAGGTGAATTGATTAATTCATGAAGAACTTCAGTATCCTTAGGGTAGCCTCTCACCTGTAAAAATGCTTTTAATTCTTGAATAGAGTCAGCTTCACTAAATGGTTTTAACTGGTTATATAGCGAACCAAACATTTTATTTAATGGTTTCGATTCGATATTGCAAACGTATCTTCTAACAATGAAATTATCGATTATCGACAAAATTTCAATGAATTGTTCCAGACTGTATTTCTTCACATCAAAATCACGATAAACATAAAGTAAAAATGGAAAAGCGGTACGTGCTTCAAACTGTTGAATACGCTTTAAGTAGTATTGAATTTTTTCATTAGACTCTTTTTCTGGATGTAGTAATTTATCATAGTAAGTTGCAAATACAGCCAGCTCCTTCAAATAATCAATGACATTCGCTTTATCTGCTTGCTGCTTTAATTTCACATAAACATCTTTCTTTTTGACATTTAAGTTTACACCCATTAAAAAATGTCTGATGAACTCAGTTAAAGAATCGCCTAAATTCGTTTGCATTGGCAGCCAATAGCCTTTATACATTTCTTCTTGCTCTGATGGTTCGATACGCATAAATAAGTAGTTTCGAATTAAGTCTGCTTCTGTTAATGGTTGTCCTTTTGCATTTAAGCTTTCAAATACTAAATACGGATTATCATCTGGAGACAGTACAATACTAACTAACGAAAGATTATGTAAAACCCCATTTTTCAACTGCTCCACATCCGTTGTTAAATCATGCAACTTATTTTTAAAGTAGTCATAGCATTTTATAAGCCCACTACTTTGATCTGATTCTAAAACTTCTTTTTTTATAATTCTTTTAAAGATATCTTTATCAACTTGCGTTGGTAACAATTTAAAATACTCTTCACCTTTTTTAAAACGATTTACAAGCATCGTTTCGTTAATTTCAGCAGCTAATTCAGGTAATCCATCTTCCTCTGCTTTGTCACGAATAACGCTTAATAGAACAAGTAATGTCGTTAATCGTTGTTGTCCATCAATTACTAAAAATTGTTGCACGCCAGTAGGATTTGCATTTACCGGTATAGATACGATTGATCCGATAAAGTGATTTTCATATTGTTGTGCCTCATCAACTAACTCCATTAAATCTTCCCATAATGTTAGCCATTGTTTTTGATCCCAACTATATGTACGTTGAAACATTGGTATGATATATTGCTTCGAGCCTTCAATTATTTCTTGTAAATTTGTTTCATTTGCTTTCACTTAGATCACTCCAAATTTATAGGGTCGATGTATATAGTTTTGCTTACTTTCAACCTTTTTTGATAAGTTCACTTTACCACATTTTTACTTTATTTATAATAAAAGCAGAAGTAAGCAATTGCGCTCTCTTCTACTCTTTAATTACAAGCTTTAATTTAAATTTCATAATAAATAGACTAGCATCAAGTGAACACAGTCCCTACTTTTATTAATATTGAAATGGCACAACATTATACTTTTCACATAAATTTTTCACCATCTCTATATAAATCTTTTTTGCATTAACTAAATCATTTTTTTGTAAGTAGTCATATCCAACTTTTATATATTGATTATATAAGTGTAAATATAACGCTTTCGGATTTGGTTCGGCATCAATTTTTTCCACAATTACAGGTGCAATGCGATAATACTCTACTATTAAGTCTCTTCCATCATCATCGAAACGTAAATGCTCATCACGATATTTTTTATAATTTAATATTTCATCACAATTATCTTCTTTCCCTAAAGCAATACAAGTTGCTGTTGTTAAGAAACACCAAGATTTACTTGATGAGTAGCTTGAACTTGAAGAAGAAGAACTATACGATCTACTACTGCTATAACTTTGCTTCACTTCGTTTGATTGAATCCAACCGGTTACTTTATGTAGCTCTATTTCTGCATAAGAATGTGACTGCCTTACAGCTTTTTCAAAATAATTTTTGGATTTTTGTAAGTCCTGCGACAATACATTACCGTATTGATAAATTTTCCCGCACATAAAGTTACATTCTGCGTTATCTACTGTTGATAAATAATTAATCGCTTTGCGATGATCTCCGTCCCAATAATATAACTTCCCTAAACGTTCTGTTACTTCTTTTGAGCGCTCTTTTTCATGAACGTAGTGATTTAATTTTAGTGCATTCGAAAATACAACCTCTAAGCGATCATCTGGTAAATTGTTTCGACCTTTTCTAAAACGATTAAATTCTATTTCTGCTAGTTTTTGCAATGCTTGAAAATGTTCAAATGTCGCGGCAATCTTTAAAAACGTTAACGCTTTGCTATATTTGCTATTTAAATAATATTTTCCTACTAGATAGCAAGCTTCAGGAACTAATAAACGTGCAATGCTTTCTACCTCTATAATATTCTTTTTATTTATAAACGATAATAAAAGCTCGGCTGCTTCAGAATTACCGAGATTCATTGCTTTTTTAAAATAAAATTGTGCATCGACATTATTTGAAACTGAAATTGCAGCTTTACCTAAATACAGATTAACCTCTGCATCGTAGTTATTGTGATAAAACTTTTTAAGCTTGTTATAAAGAGATTTACTTTTAATAACTGAAAAATATTTAATACTAATATATGCTGTCACATCGTTTAATGGTAATTCATTTAAAATATTTATACATTTAACAATTTCTTCTTTTTTACCTTTTGAATAGGCCTGAATGATTGATGTATAAATAGAGTCAGAATTTCTCAAACGCTCAATTGCTACTTTATATCCCGTATTATCTTTTATTTCAAGTGCGACAAGTGCCTGTTTTGCGATGTAAAGCTGAGCTTTGTTAGAGAAAAGGGCATCAGAAAGTATAGGACTTACAAATAATTTTTCAATCTCCATTAAATGTTTGTTGCATTGTAATAAATGTTTAACTAAATTTTTGTGGGATATTTGTTTAGCCTGTAACTGTTTCTTTAAATTATTGCGAATTGATATAATATTTGCCTCAAGCTCTTCATCGCTAACCGTTACTAAATCTTTAGAAAGCCCATTTACTAAATATTGCTCATAAGCTAACTCTTTTGTCACATTAATTAAGTAATCTTGATATGTTTCAGTAAAAATATCATAGATCGCCGGCATCATACATGGCTTATTAAGCTGCTGAAGTAATACTGGCACTTCTTCAAGTATTAAAGAAGACAACTCTGTTTCTACGTTTTCTCCAATAATAAAACGTTGTTTAGCATAGTTCGGTGCTTTATATTGATTCAATTGCTTATGAAGGGGTTCAATCATAATCGACGCTTCTGCCATATTATGTAGCATTTTATATATTTCACTTTGTCTTGAAACAAATTGTGGTAAGTAAATAAATGCAATATGCTCAAACGGACATTTTGCTTCTATATAAAACACTTGAATAAATTGATCTACATCGAGCTTTTCTTTATATAATTGCTGATTCACATGTCGAAATTCATCGGGCGATAACTTTGATAAGTTTTCTAATGTATTTTGTGCAACAATCGTTGTTTTTTCTGATGCAGATAAAATCATCGGAATGTTTGCGTTTTGTCTAATAAATTTTGCATATTCCTGCATTTGATTTTGCTCAAACCATTGTGGAACGGCATGCTTTTTACCCTCTATAACAACTAGCGTTTTATTTTGCAAATGGGGTGTGCGAACGATAAATTCAATTTCTCGTATAGCCGATTTTAAATTGATTAAAAAATTAGTTTTATTTTCATAGCTGCTTTTATCAATGACTGGATAAACTTCTGTTGTTACATATTGTAAAAACGATTGAAATTGCTGATTTGCTTTGACATTGTTAAACTGTGAGGTTGTTTCCTCTGTTAATAACTTTCCTAATACTTGAAAGGTTTTTTCGATTTTTGTCATTGGAAACCTCCAGAAACAAGAGCATTGAATTGATTCAAAATTTGTTCCTTTGTTTTTGCTAAATTTTTTCTACAATTACTAATTTCTTTTATTTCTTGTTGTAGCATTGCATAAACCTTTGTTAACGTTTGAATTTCTGAAATATCGTCAGATTTAAAAATAAAGTTGCCAACATCATTACGTCTTTTTTGCACCGCATTGAAATACTCATCAATTTGATGCTCTAGCTGATTAATGATTTTTTGAATTTCCTCTTCTAATGGTACAAATGTATTCGACTTACGGTTAATTTCCTTAAAGTACGTTTTTAAATAGTTGCGATTTAAGTACTCTTTTTCATCTTGAGCAGAATAAGCAACTACCTCATACAAAGGAATGTTTGATTTTTTCAAATATTCCTTTGTTGTATTAATAATATTTTCCACATCCGATTCTGTTTTTTTGTCGCATTTGTTAAATACAATTAGAACCGGATTTTTCATATTTAATAATTCAATAAAATCAATATCCGCTTGCTTAATAACGCCATTTTCCACATCAATTAACCAAATTAAGTAGTCGACAGATTTTAATTGCATTAATGCCTTTTCATTATCTGTAATCGCTTGCTTTTTCGTTGTATCAACTTTTGAGTACCCTGGTGTATCTAAAATCGCAATCGATTCGTAGGGAAATACCGGTGTTGAAATAACTAAGTTATTGATGAAGTGCGAAAATCCTAAATTGTACGTACTGTAAAACGCGTGACTTAGCGCTTTTACGGCATCTAAATCTAACTGTACAGATTGGTTGTTTTTTGTTAAAGCTTCGATAAACAAGTTGTCGCCTTTTACGATATACGTAGCAATCGATGTTGTTGGCACTTGGTCTTCTGGTAAAATTGTCTCACCAATAACCGAATTAATAAACTTTGATTTTCCCGCGCTAAATTGACCGCCAATACCAATCGTTTTCTTTTTTTTCAGTAAAGCTACTTTATTTTGCTCAAATAATTTATCACTTAATTTTACAAGCTCTTGATACAAATGAACTTCATTTTTCAGTTGAATTTTATTGATAGATTGCAATAGCTTGTTATCAATGAGAGTGTCCAGACGACGTATATTTCGTAATTTACTTTTCGTTTCATCAGTTACGCCTAATAAGTTTGAAATAAGGTTTAACCCTTTAGCTGAGTCCGCTAAATAAAGGTTTTCCGCCTCGTACTCTTTCTCTAAACTAAAATCAAATAAATCATCATCTGCAGCAAATAAATCGGAATCATCAAGTGAAAATAAATCCATTTTCTTCGTCATATGAATTCTCCTACTGCGCTAATTGTTTTTTAAACACATTTAATTTCAATGCAATTTCTTCCATTCGTTTCAAGTTTGCTTCTTTATCTTTTAATAGCATTTCGATTTTTTTTGCATTTACCGTAATTTGCGCTTCGATATCGTCGATGAAATTCGCTGCATACTTTTCTAATAGCAACTCAATTTCTTTAATTTTGCTGTCAATTTCAGATTTGATATCGTTTGCTACTTGTTGCAAAATACGTTCCTGCTCTAGCTGTAAGTTCGAAATTTCTTCATTACGAACAGATGGCGATGAAAAAGTGGAAGTGATTTTTGCATCATATTTACTTTGGTCAACTTCGATATCTTGGATAACAATTTGATTTAACACAATTTCTAAAGCACGCTTAATTTCAGATTCATTAAATTCATTACTTATTAATTCAAAGGCGCCTACTACTTCGTTTGCGACATCCTTTTTCATATTTTGTAAATCAAATAAGCGTTTAAATTCGTTATTAATCATTTCACGAGATCTTGTAATATATTTCCGAATACTTGCGACTACCTCTGTTACTTCAGCTGTATAGTTTGTCGTTGTAATCGTATAAGATTCACGTTTTAAGCCAAGAAATCCTGTTCGTCTTGTACCTGTATCTGATGAAGTAGAAACCGCCACTTTCACACCTGTATGATTATTGATTTCCTTTTCTACATCAATTTTAATATCAACTAGTATACGGCTAGCTTTTAAATAATTTGCTGTAAAAATATCATTCACATTTTTTCGAATAGATTGGAGCTTCGAAGAAATTTTTTCGACTTTATTTTTCAAGCCCGAAACATCGGAATGCTTCATTTCTTGAATATTATCAATCGTTTGTTCTTCCATTTGACGAATTAAACGTAAAAATTCAATATGCTGATCTTGAATAATCGTGGATGAACGTTCAGTAATAATATTGTCTTTTTCTGTTTTTACTTTCGATAAAATTTTCCCTTCTATTGTGTGTACATTTGCAAGCTTCATCAGCTCTTTAGGACTTCGGCTAAAACCCTCAAAACGCTTTTCAAACTGCTTTAAAATATGCTCTTCTGCTTTTGTTAATGGCTCATTATGATAAAGCTTCATTGCACTGCTATACATAAGTCCTGAGGTTGGGTGTGGCGGGAGATTTGCTTGAATTACCTTTACTACAGCTGGAGTATTTTGCTGTGTAATGCTCTCACCAATTGTTGTAGTTGCTTGTTGATTAAGATTAAATAACGTATGTTGCACCGCTGTTTTTAATGGAGCTTTCTTTTGTTTATAATCTAATATTGCCGAGTCAAATTTACTAGCAATTAAATATGCATGGCTAATTGAGTTTTCTGGTAACGAGCGAGTAAGTAAGCCCATTTCTTCCTGTGATAAAAATTGCCCTGCATAGCTTAAAAAGAACACTACATCACAATTCATTAAAAAATCTGAAGTTACAATCGTTCTACTTACGATTGGATCATTCATCCCCGGTGTATCGACAATTTCAATATTTTTTAAACGTTCATTATTTAGCTTAATTACCGAATATTTTACAATAGGTGTAAACTGCCCTTCTGCGCCAACATAATGATTTAATTTTTCAATATATTCATCTTGCTCATCAGCATTGATTTCAATTTTTTGACCAATATATTGTGATACATTTAAATTATTTTTTTCAGCCATTTCAATAAGCTCTTTACAAGCTGAATATTCTTTCGGCACATCATCTTTTTTAAAAACACAAAATTGTTCAAAATCCATCGCATATGCACTTTTTTCCATTTCTTGCTCGTACAGCTCTCTTAAAAATCGGTCTGCTAAATGCGCGTTATGCTGAATAATGTTCCAGTCATTTTCATCGTAAAAAACAATTTCTGCTTCAAATCTGTCACCATAGCTAATTTTCGTAAGTGCCGCAGTCATTGGCGTTGGGGCTTTTGGCAAAATATCTTTACCATCAAAAATTAGAGCATTAATAAATGAAGACTTCCCTGCTTTTACTTCACCAATAATCCCAATTTGCAAATTACGCTTTGATTTCATAATTCCTTCTAAATTATTTTTTAGTTTCAGGTAATTTGTTTGGAATAGTGCAATGCGGTCTTCGCTTAAAAACTTATTGTACTTTCTAAGTTCGTCTGATATATGTTGAATTTTATCGATAAATTGAATAGCTTCTACATTCATACTGTCACCAACTTCTCAACTTTTTGTAATTCATCACGTACTAAATCTAGTGTTGTTTTATATTGTACTAACTTTTTATCATGTTCTATCTGCATGTCATCCTGTTGATTTAACGCTGCTTGTAAAGCTTCTCCTTCAATGGAAATGATTAATCTTAAATTTTCTTCTAGTTCTTCAATCATAACATCTTCCATTTCTGCTAAAGATTCTTGAATTGCTGGACTAAGTTTCTCAATGACTTGTGGAATTACCTCTGATTCAATAGATTGCTTTACTTTGTTGACCTGAGATTGTTTCCCCCCCACACCTAATAGTTTTAAAATTTCAGGAAGGAATAAAATAATAATCTCTAACCAGGGTGCAACAGCTGTTGTTGCAATGGCTAATGCACCTGTTACCGATTTATAAACTTTGTTGAAATTGTCTGTTCCTTCGTTTTTTTGAGAAAAAATCGACTCTACTTTACGAATTTTATCCGTTACGGTGTAAACTATTTCTTCTGTTTTATCTACTAATATTTCTGATAAATTAACATCCCTTAAAAATTCTTCAAAAGAAATATTTGTATATTTCTTTGTATTTTCAAGAAGTACCGGACGTAAAATCGAATTCATACGAATGCTAAATGCATTTGAACCTGATATTGCTGCATTGGCAAGCTCTGTCGAATGAACATATAGTGCATTTTCAACTTCGGCAATAATGCTAGGCAATACTTGTGAGGTCATTCGATTAGTTAACTTCGAACGTTCCTGTTGAAGCTTGTATTCTAACTCACTTTTAGCCTTTTCCCTTTTTTGAATCTCTTCTCTTAAAGCACTATCATCAAAAGCTAAAGATTTAATCGACTGTTCTAACGCTAACTCCAAGAATTGATAAATTTCTTTTATTTTTGGCAATGTAGCTTGTTCAAAAATTTGTTGACTATTTAGTACGTGGATAGTATCCAGTAAACCTTGCTTCGTATCGTTATCATGTTTGCTATATTTTACAACTGGAACATCATATCCAAATAAGTACGATGCTTGCGCTTTAATTTTTTGTTCAATTACTTGCACATCTTCCGCGGCTTTTTTATCTACCTTTGAAAGCACAATAATTAAATTGTGATCGTATTTACGTATTTCTTCAACAAACTCTAAAACCGAGGCTTTCATTCCACCCTCTTCGCAATCAATTACTAGTAAGTACGCATTCCCTCTCTCTACATATTGCAAAATTGCGCGGTTATGCTGTTCAATATTTGAGTTAAAGCCCGGCATATCTACAAATACATAGTCTTCAAATGTTTGTAAAAAATTATTATTTAAATTGTAACGAATATTTAAGCAAACATTCGGATTTACGGATTGAATTTGTTGTTTTTCTACATATTTACGCTCTTTATTTACATCAACTATTTCGTAGCTTTCCACTAGGCTATATTTTAATTCTGTTGCAATGGCCGTTTCAGGTGTTTGCTCTTCAGTTAGTAATTCTTCTTCAAGTAAAAAGTTCATCAAAGCACTTTTTCCAGCACTGAATGACCCAATTGCTAAAATTTTAATTGAAAATTCATCACATATACTTTTTAATTCCTCTATTCGATTGATAATTTCTTGATTAATTTTAATGTCATTACCAATTTCCCCTAAAATATTTAAATGTTGTTGTATAATTGTTTTATCAATCATATTTATCACCTTTTATCGAATTTTTACTTAATTACCATCGAAAATCTTATATTAGAATCTATTTTACATCTTGAAACGGACATAATATGACCCAAAAAGTAATAAAGTGTATTTTTTATATAACTATTATACCATCCGGTGAATAAAACAGCTTTCATTTTCTATATTTATCAAATTTTAAAAATTTGAGGTGATTAGATGTTTGTAGCAATAAATCCAAATGGTGAAAAACAATTTGCCTTCCATGACGATAAAGAACGCCTATATTCTTTAGCTAAAGCCAAAGAATTATACTGTCCACACTGTCAGAAGAACGTTTTCTTTCGTGGCGGAACTAAGAAGATTCATCACTTTTATCATGAACGTCATGTCGAATGTAGTTTTGTTGGGGAGCCTGAAACGCAGGAACATCTCGGTGGTAAACTTGCGATTTATAATTGGTTAAAAGAGAAATATCCAAACGCTTACGTTGCTTTAGAAGAACGTATTGCTAAGACCAATCAAATCGCGGATGTGTATGCGGATTTTGGAAATGGTCATAAGTTTGCTTTTGAAATACAATGTGCGGAACAAACAGCTGAGAAATGGCTAGAACGACGGAAACTTTATGCAATTGCGGAGATCAAAGACATCTGGCTTTTTGGTGCGAATTATTATAAAGAAATAACAGCTAAAGATATCGAGGATGATGAGGTTGTTCTGCGCTTAAAATACCCGCAGCAATTAGTGAATGAAAAGGAACGCAGCGTTTACTTCATTGACGTTGAGAATAACCTTGTAAAACACATTGGCAAATTTTTCGGTATTAGGTATCGAACTGAAACGAGATTTGTTGTAAATCTTCAAGAAATTGCAATACCTGAAATGACAATTGCTAAAATACAATCGCCATGCAAATTCGTTTTATATAACAAACTTTCCTATGAGAAAATTCAACATTATTTAAATGATAGAAAAATTGAAGCTGCTGAACTTTGGAAAGAACGTAAAGTGCAAAGCGCAGCACGTATGCAAATAATTCGTCAAAAACAAGAAAAGCAGAAACGGTTCCACCAATATAAAAGATATTTAAGTAATTTCAATATAGATAAAGTATTACAACGGATGTCGAATCGAGAGCAAGTATTGTTTAGGAGACTCGTGAAGGAATACGGTTTAACAGATACTAATTTCCCTGGCATTTTTAATATCCAAATGGAAAATTATAAATGCATACATACACCCTATCCTTTATGGCAATTACTCGTTTTTCACAAAGCGATCAAACACAATTACAGTAAGAAGCAACTGATTTTCTCGAATTATTTATTTCAAGATATTAAAGATCAGCTTCGATATGATATTAAGGACAGCAAGCTGGTTGCAACATTAATTCATAGCTACCTTGTTCTATTGGAGAAATGCGGATTTTTGTATAAACAAACATTATATCGTAAGTACATACACCCTTTTAAAATTGAAAACAATGTGCTACCGCTAGTAGATCATAAAGAGCTTAATACACATGTTGCTTTATATTTTTCGGAGTTTAATTTATTTGCCATTGGTTGGGGCGATTATTACGATATAGAAATATTTTCCACTGATAAGGTACAAGAACTCTTAGAACAAGATGCCCAATATTACCAAAATCTTGTGCTGCATAACATGGAGTCCCCTTTGCATATTGAAGAAGGTCTAATAAAATGGGTTCAACAAGCTGTAACAGATAAAATAATTGAAACAGAAGCCCACGAGGCAGAATTTATCGAGCATTTAATTGAATTATTACGAGAAGGGAAATTCATTTCACAAGCAATGCATGATACATTCCTGGCATTGATAGAAGAAAAATTTAACTAGCATCAATGTAGTTTTAATCATAAAATTTTTAAATTTTTTTACACGTACGAACAGACATTTTATAATTTACTTAAATTAATAATAACAAGGGAAAACCCCAACTCGTTAGGTGACTTTGAAGTGACCCCTAAAAGTTAGACACGGTTATTTCATTTAGGCTGCTTGGGTAAACTGAGTTCGGTATTGTACCGGACTCAGTTTTAATTTTGCCTTAATTCGTTTCGTGTTGTAATACGTTATATAGTTTTCGAGTTCCAATTTAAAATGCTCAACACTTTCGAACTCCTTTAAATAAAGGAATTCCGATTTCAAAATCCCAAAGAAATTCTCCATTACCGAGTTGTCATAACAGTTGCCTTTACGTGACATACTTTGCACAATGCCTTTTGATGCAAGTGCGTGACGGTATTGCTTCATTTGATAATGCCAGCCTTGATCGGAATGCATCAGTAATTGGCATTCCTCTGGTAACTTCTCTAATGCTTTCTCTACCATTTCTGAAACAAGTGAATACGTTGGTCGATAACCAATTGTGTAAGTAATAATCTCTCCGTTAAATAAGTCTAGAACAGGAGATAAATAGAGTTTTTCACCAAACATTTTAAACTCTGAAATATCTGTTACCCACTTTTCATTAGGGGCTTCAGCTGTAAAATTTCGGTCTAAAATATTCGGTGCGATTTTACCGACTGTCCCTTTATATGATTTATACTTTTTCCTTCTGACTACGCACTTTAAATTAAGTGTTTTCATGATACGTTGTACCTTCTTATGATTCACTCTTCGTCCACGATTTGTGAGTTCATCACGAATGCGAAGGTATCCGTAACGGCCTTCATGGTCGTTATAGATAGATTGAATTTCGGCCTTTAAGTCGGTATCTGGATAAGTTAACTTCATCACTACTGCTGTTTATTCGATGGATATTAGTAATAACAATATCTGCTTCTTTTAGCTTTCGAATAGCAATACTTCTTTCCTGTTCACTACCCTTTTTAAAACCTTGATATAGTAAAGCTTTCGGAAGTCGATCTGACTTTAAAACAACGTTATATTTATACAAAAATGAATTTTGAGGATTAAACACTGTATCAAATTCATCAAAAACCGTTCTTCTAACAACTTTTCCTGGAGTGATTAATAGTACTTTTCCTTTACAATTAGCAAAAGGTAGAATAGACATTAAACCAGTTTTACCAGATCCAGTAGGCATAACAACTAACACTTCTCTTTTTTTAAATTCTGGAAATTGTTCGTAATAATTTTGAACGGCCTGATATGCATCAATTTGAGCTTGATATAGTTTGCTATTTTCTATAATGTTTGCGTAAGTAGAATTAAAAATTACCATAATATACCTCTTTGTTAATTCTATAATACCATATTTATACCTTTAGATATTATATTGTTTTAAAATCCCCAACCTTTCTGTTTTACAATAACGAACAAAGGTTTTATATAATCTTAGATTAATAAATAGCAATGGAAAACCCCCAACTCATGAAGTGACTCACACTGTCACTTTATTAGAGTTGGGGGTTTTTTGCCTTGAGTAAATTAGTATTAATAAAACGTTAAACAATCAATAAAATGACTGCTTAACGTCCAATTATTAAAAATAGATTTTAGTAACAGTAGCTTTTCCTCGAATTACATCTTCTTTTGCTTTCGCTTGACGAACAGTTTCTTCTAACCCTTCAATGTCAGTCGAAGTAGCATCGCCAGCGAGTTGCAAATCAAAGCTAACGAAATTTGAAGAGTAGCCCTTAGCCTTCACTAACTCTTTTAATTCAGTTAAAAAATCGAGATTAATAGCATCGTGTGCAGAGTTGCGTTCTTTCGTGCTATCTTCTTGCGCCTCAACAATTGTACCTAACTGAATTGTAATTTGACCTTTGTACCATTTATGCATTTTATAAGACCTCTTTCATTTTAGAATCAAGTTTTAATCCATCCAGAAAGCCAACTAGATAAATTTGCTGCAGAATATTATGCTGATACTCAAACACTAAATCATGAATTTTTTCTGTAAATTCATCCTTTGCCTCTTTATTCAAGGATAAATTAGATTGATTTAGCAATTTATCGATACTCTGCGATAAACCTTCTTTTTTTACATTTGAACTAATTTCATACAATACTCCATCAACGCGTTGATTCAAAAATTGTTGCATTGCTGCATTAAAATTATCGATAATAGCCATCTCCTTTTATGCAGTTTTTTAGAATTCTCAATAATAGTATAAAACATTAAATATTGATTGTAAAACGGAATAATTGTACGCTTAAATTGACTAATTAACTGGAGTTGATAGGACGATGAATGCTGTCTCAATCGGACGTACAATAAGAAGTTTACGAAAACAAAACAATATGAGTATGCAAGAATTAGGCGATAAGGTTGCACTATCTCAGGCCTCAATCTCTAGACTAGAAAGTGGTGTCACTGATATAAACTTTGCACAACTATCAAATGTATGTGAAGTATTTGAACTTACACTAACTGAATTTTTTGCTATGGTCGAAAAGCAAATGGACTTAAAATTAGATGTCTCTCCTGTAGAAGTTAAAACAATCGACGACAAATTAATTGATATCATCCAACAGTTATCAGATGATCAAAAAAAGGGCCTGTATGTTTTACTACAACCATATGTAAAATGAAAAAATCGCTACTTAGAATCTAAGTGGCGATTTTTACGTTTTAAAGATAATACCTGAAATGTTTTTGTTTCAAAATACTAAATTTACTACTAAAAAAGCAAAAATTGAATACGCGAAATATACTCAAAGCCGAACTATTTAAAAAAATCATTATTTACTCTAAAGACTGTCTAATATTAGAATGACAAAATGGAAGGGCAGCGTTAGAAATTGAGCTTATTCCTTTACATGCTGTATATAGAGTTAAAACTTTATTTACTATAAGTAAAACCAAATGTTTGCCTTTAGGAGAGACTCTTAATAGTTACCAATAGTGGTTACCATTACTGGCTCTTTTATAGTAACCAATAGTTTCAATTGATAATATTAAACATATTGCAACTTGACTAAACTGGTCATCCCCCCTTTATAGAAGGGATTCTGAATAGTCACCAATAATGGTTACTATAGCATTTTTTATAGTAACTATTATTAGTTATCATATTGGCAAATAAGTACTTTCAATATTATCTATTTGATATCATTTAGGATTTCAAATGAAGCGGTTTCTCTAATTATTAGGGATCTAGCTATCTGTTATGATGTAAATGGCATTACCAATATTTCCCTAACATATTAAATGATAGAAGGCTATAGCGATTTTTAATAGTGGCAAAAGTTAATTATCCATCTCTTCATAAATTGAATAACTCAAATTTATATAATCATCTACCGTTGTTCCTTCTTCTGGATTTTTTAATGCCCATCCAAACTTCTGATATTCTTTGCCTTCATCCGCAAAAATCGAGCCACATTTACAGTACCTAAAATCATAATTATTCTTAGATTCAATTATGTCATTACATTTTTTTCAACGTACTTTATTGCGAATGATTATTTTCATTAATTAAGCCTCCATATTTTAATTTTTTATAAATTTCTAATTTCTTTAATCTATTCAACCATCGTTTCATACACTTAAGGGGGTATAGCTAAGTATACCCCTTTAAGTGTATGAACGACTTCATAACCCCAAACCTATATAAGGCCTTTATACGTCTATGTTTCATACGTGCAATTACAAGGCTTCCGAGCAGACAAATATCTCTGGAAAACCCCTATAATGATCAAAAAAATATATAAGTCACATCACTTTTATGGGGACTATTTTGTAATATTTTTAGCTTTAATTCAGAGTCTTTTAGTGACTCAAATACCTAAGGATTAAAGGTATTCTATTTCTCAAAGGCACTTACAATTTAGGCATTTATTATTTTATTTACTTTCACACTCTTCTTTAACTACAATAATATAAACCACCTTTTTAGCAAATGCTATCAACTTTTATTCCAAGTCTCTTATAAAGTGAATGTTCATCCCCTAACACATCCTGCGACATTTCTTGTTGGTGCTGTTTTGATAAAAACGAAGTAAGTAAGGATTAATGGCATGTTTGGCTAATAGTGGTTACAAAGAATACAACGGTCCTAGCAGCACTGAAAAAAAGCTAATCTCTACACTCCGGATTACAGAATGACTAAACTACCAAACAACTCCTCCAACTTATCTATAACTCAATGTTTGCAATAGAACGATCTCTTTTTAAATTCAAGAACAGAAAAAAAATTCTATTCAAAGTACTTCGGATTACCTAAAAAAGGTACTTTACAGTTATTTAGAACCATTTTACTGATTCCACCCCGTTTCCTTCTTGAATAAGGACTTAATAACTATTATCATTTCATTATTATTAATTACTTTAGAAAAAGAGGTCTATATAATGAATGATGACATCTTCTTAATATTGTTATCAACAGATTTTAAAGACATAAAGTCCATTACTCATCTAGCTCATAAGTTACCTTTTAAAGGCGAGTATATAAGTATGGAAGATTTTTTTCCTTTGCTTTATAAACTACTTCCTCGAGAAGATCTGAAAAATATCACAGATAAACTTACAGTTGAAAACTTTATTTTTGTGTCTTTTAATAACGCAGGATTCCTAAATAGTCTAACTAATGAAATTAAAATGTTATTAGATGACTTAAAAAAGAAAAGTACATCTGGAAATGCTATAAACCGAATTTATAGCTTGATTAACTCAGAGATTTCTGTTGTTAATCCTGAACTACAAATTGTACCAACTCTTACAGATGCTTCACCTATACTTACTTTTAAATTTAATACCGTACGAGAATATCTCTTTTTTATTACCGCTAAATACATCCACATGAAAAAAGAATATTACATTTGTAGTTTCTGTAGAGAGCCTATTTTTAATGTTACACCAAAACAAAAAAGTAATTTAAGCAATCATAGAACCATTCTCCATCCTCACTGCCGAGATGAATATAAAAAACAAAAAGATCGTGAAAGAAAAAGAAAAGCTTCAGAAAAACAAAAACTAATTTTGAACATATAGGATTCTATAACTATGCTAACTAAAAAACCCATTCAGGCTGATATAAATACAGTCATTCTTAATCCCAAAAACCCAAAAAAGGACCCTAATTTCAAATCAAAAGAAATGAAACAAAATTCTTAAGACTAAAACGATCTTTTTGTTTAATAATATTCATCTCAAAAGACTGAAGAAAAAGAAAAGCATCAAAAAACAAAAACTAATTTTGAACATATAGGAGTCTATAACTATGCTAACTAACAAACTCATTTGGGCTGATATAAATAGAGTCATTCCTAATCCCAAAAACCCTAGAAAGGACCCTAATTTCAAATCAAAAGAAATGAAACATATTCTTAAGACTAAAGGGTTTGAAGAAGCTATCGTTGCTTATAAATCTGGTCCTTTTTACTGCATACTCAGTGGTCACAGAAGATGGCAAGCGAGTCAGTCTCTTGGATTGAAAGAAATCCCTATTTATTTAGTTCCAGAACCTAAAAACACCTTGGAAGAATTAGAAAGATTGGGATCAATTCAAGGTAATCAAACTGATTGGAGTCCATATGAATGGATTACGCACACTATAAATTTATTTGAAAATGATTTAAATTCTAAAATCGAAAATATTGCAATTAAATTAAGTGAGTCTATTCCCACAATAAAAAAACGCATTGCTGTGGGTAAGTTTTACGAGAGAAACGAAATTGAAGTTCAGTTAAACAATAATACCTACTCTGTAAATATGTTAGATACCATTCGTCTATGGTGTATGAGAGTAAAAAAATTCCATCCCGACTTGTACCATGATTTAGGCGAAAAATATATTAAAGAGATAATGCTTAGAAAATTTGAAAACAAGTGTCTACACAGTGAAATTTTAAAGGGCAATTATATAGAAAAGGCTACCCAAAATGAGTTAATGACTTTTCTCTTTGACCCAAACAAGAAAATATCTACTTTTATACAAGAAGTAAATTTATTAAATAACACAACTAAAAATTATGATGTCAAAACAAATGTATCCATCATAAAAAAGGCAACAAAAAACATTACTGGTATTAAATACAACAGAAAAAATGAAGCATCAAAAATACTAGAAGAAATCAGGAACTTAGAGAATCAAGTTGAAACCTTATTAAAAAAATTAAATTCTAATTAATAACAGTTAGGAGTAATCAAATGACACGTTTACATTTAAAATATATCCCTATAGAACAAATAAAACCCAACCCTTTAAACCCCCGCAAAGACTATAAAATTGACTCTGAAAAATTACAACGTATTCTTGAAAATCGTGGATGGGAAACTGCTATCACTTGCTATCCGAAAGATGGAAAATATATTATTTTATCTGGTCATCGTAGACATTATGCAGCTAACCAAATTGGAATGAAGCAAATACCAGTATATGTTGTTTCTCCTCCTGAGAGTATTGATGAAGAATTAGATAGACTTTCTTCAGCTCAAAGAGGTAAGGAGGATTGGACTACCTATGAATGGGGTAAATATATTTTTGACCTTTCTAATAATAGTACAGAAAATTGGACTATGAAAGAACTTGCATATAAAACGGACAAAGGAGTGAAAGTTGTACGAGAAGCTTTAAAAGTTTTTAATTATTATCCTCATATGGATATTGAAGAAAAACTTCAGAAAAAGAATCTTTCCATTACTATATTAGCTAGAATAGTAGATTTTATTGGGCAACTAAAACAACATCACCCTGATATTGTAGAGGAACTTTCTGAACAAATGATTCGTGATAGTCTAGTTAATAAAGCTGAACATAAAAGAATTACTTCCAATCATTTGAGATCAGACAAATTGTTAGAAAATGCTCCTAAATCCGTTCTAAAAACATTTTTTAGAACACCTAAAATGAATTATATGGAAGTATATTCTTTGATTGAAGAAGATGAAATACTCATCGATTCAAAAATTAAAAGAGAGATTAAAACATTACAAAAAAGAACTACCGAAATTTCTCAAATGGACACTAATAATACTGAAGACTCCATTAAATTGTTTAAAGAGCTAGAATCACTAGACATTTTTATTAAGTTAAAAAAAGAAGAACTTGAAGAATACTTAAATAAATAACTATATTTGTACATATGCCAAATTTTTAAAGGCATATGTACTTTTAGTCAACCCTTTAATATATCCTACTTCCTTCGTAACAATTACTGGAGGCCCGAACTGATGAATGGGTAATTAGGTTATCTTCTTACACTTAATTTGCTTGTTTGCTTGCAGCATATTCTCTTCTTATATATATTTCTTTATACTAGAGTAACACTTATTTAAGCCATCCCTATATCCTTTACTAACCTTAAATCTCAATCTTTGTAAACTCCATTCCCTTCACTTTCAGCTGATTAAATAAATTCGCTAATGCCGTCTCGCCGACATTGCGGTACTTGCCTAATAGGACTAGCTCTTTCGGAAAATCCTTAACATGTAAGAAACCTTGCTCTTGTAACGAGTTAAGCAAGCTTGTTTGCCCTGGAAAGTTGTCCTTCGTTAACGCAACATTTCCTAATGCTTCTGTTAAAATAACAAAATCTGATTTGTAAAATAACAAGACTTCCCCGCGATATTGCTCCATCAATATTTTGCGTTTTTGTTCTTCTTCAACGAATAATCGTAATTCTTCAAAGAAGCATTCATCATTGGCTTCTTTAAAACGCTTTACATGCTGGTGCATACCTACTAATTGATATGGCAGTTCACTCATAATACGTGCTTGCTGTTCGCCATTCAAACGAATTAAAAACATTGTAGATTTTGGGAAACGCTGTGGCAATAAAAATGCATCTCGTAAAAAATCAGGTATCTCAACAAATTGATCTTTATAGTAAATTCTACGACTAACCTTTTGCTCGGTTACAACATTTACTGGCATCGGCTCTTTTTGCACAAACGTCTGCATTAATGCTTCAATATGTTCAATTAAATACTCACTATCAGCCGAGCTTTTCTCAGGAACAGGCTCGATATACTCTGGCACCTCAATATCTGGTGAAGCATATGTTTCGATAAACCATGTCAAAATCAAATGCTGATACTCCCAACAAGTTAATGCTTCTCGAATTAACATTTTGCGCGTACCATCATGACTTGCTGTATTTCCTTGGCGACGAACGAAGTGAATCGCATTATCCGTTGTTGGGGTAACAATGCCTTCATTTTTTAACTTCATTTGTAATTCACCGAAATTGAATTCGCTATGCTCAAGCCCTTCCAATTGTGCAACTTGACGAACTAAGGTTTCCGCCATTGTTCGTGTTGTTTGCATCGCTGCTCTAGGTGAAACAAAAATGAGCTTTTCGATATCTTGCGTTAGCTCAGCTAAACTTGGATTAATTCCGAATAAAATCTCTTGTAATTTTTGCGACACTATTTCACACCTACCGACTTAATTTTTTCAATCAAATATGGAATTTTTTCTTTATACTTATCTTTGTTTGCTAAGCGTAAAGAGTACTCTAGCTTTTTCAAATGATACATTGCTTCTTTGGGTAACTCTTCTATAATTAGGCCTTGTTCATATAGTAGTAAACTCATTTCCACTTCAGACGAATATAATTTAATTTCTTCAAAAACACTTCCGGTCCATTTGTAGGCACGTACTATAAAATCATAGTCTCTGTAGTGACCTTGAATAATGTGACCGTCTTTTCCGATTAATTCTGCCTCAGGTGGTTCATTGTTTTTTGCACTTTTTTCTTCAAAAAAACGATACTGCATATCTGTTAAATATTCATACTTTAACGTAGCATTTGTATCCACATCTTTACTTTTCACAATCGCAAATATTACTTCTATATTAGAATTAATATCCTTTGCTACTCGAAGATCTCCAACACTCGGATCTGCCCATTCATCAAATATTTCATCATATGGATGGCTATGATAATAAGCAACAAAGTCACTTGTTGTCACAAGCTTTCTCGCTTCCTTCACAATATCATTCACTTGCTCATTTGCCTTTACACTTGAAGCTGTTTTATTCAGTACATTCGCAACTGGAAATGTATACTCACCAACTGCATTTCTATCTTGTTCACCAAATATTAAACCAAAGCATTCCTTTTGCTGACCGCGCTTTGGATAATGGCTGATACAGTCAAGTAGCATGGTTGTTAATGTATTGTTGATTAGTTCTAAGTGCATAAAAAATCCCCCCATATCTTTAAAATGAAAGCGTACCAGAATAAAAATATGGTACGCTTACTAATTGTTATACTAGATTTAATAAGGCTTTTAACTCTTCAAACTCTTCCTCTGACAGCGTAACACCTTTTCCCATCCTCTTAAGTTTAGCAACATTCATGGATGTCGTGCTTCGGTATTCTTCAATTCCAACTAATGAAACTCTCCCCTATCTGCCAATTTTTCACTAAATGTTATAGGGGCGTTACTCTTCATCAACTAAAATAAACATCGCAAAATAATTCAAATGTTGCTGTGAAAAAACGATTGAATCTGCTTCTTCGTTAATTTCGCATGGGATATCATAGTAATCACCGTTATATAATTCTATTTCTTGCGTGGCTGTTTCTTATTAAAAAGGCCTTAGCTTCTTCAATAAAAGATGTTAAATCTAATTGTTGTCCATGCTTCATAAGTGCATGACAGTTCGGGCAAAGACCTAAAATGTTGAATAGTCGATTATGCCTCGCATGGCCTTCCTTGTATTATATTAAACTATATACTTCAATATAATAGTGATTAGGTCCAATAATTAAACGGGTAGCACAAACTTGACAACGACCTACAATATCGTAGTACCATTTTTTATTTTGTCAAATACATCATTGCAGGTGTTAACAAACCTATATAGAATTTAAAATATTGTGTAAACAGAAATTCCTATTATCAAATATATTCCAATAGGTAAAAAGATTAATGTCAATGCATGAGTATTATTGTGCCAATGGAGTCTTCCATATTGAAATTTTTTTAATATATAGAAGTAAATAAAGAAAACTAAGGAACCCAATCCAAAATATAAAAACTCAGGTGTTCCATATTCAGAATGTATATTTCCTAAATAATCTTTTGTTTTTTCACCCATTAACTCTTGCATGAGCATAAAAACTGTAAATAGTTGAGCAATACCTATAAATAAAAAGGCATAAAAATAAATTTTTTCTAAAAGGTTTTTGAAATTCGCAGGTGGGTTATTTAACTGACATTCAATAAAAAAAGTATAGTCCTTATCAAAACTATGATATTTTTGATTTTGAGTTAATAATTTTTCTAAATACTTTTCTGGAGCAATCAAACCTTTTTCTTTAATCCATTTTTCAGCACCTTGAATATTTTGGCCATATTTAGAACCATAGTAGTCATAATATTCATACCTTAATGTAATAACATCTTTACAAATGTATTTTGAATCAACAATAATTTTACTTTCTTTTAAATCAAACTTTGCATCACCATATGTATCAGTAATCGTATAGTAAAAGTGATTTCCATGTTCAATTATTTCTCGTTCAATATTGTCAATCCATGCTGCTTTTTTCTTTAAACGCCTTTTTTTACTCAAAATTTATATTTCCCCTTCCAAAATAATATTTAATAAATTTCATAAATACTATCTTTCAGTCGATTTAAATAATAGAGCATGTCTTCACCATATATATCTTCTAGTAAAGTAAATTTATTTAAAGGGAAAATATTCATATTCTTAACTAATGAAGTAGGAATGGTTTTTACATAGTTAAGCAGGTCGGTCGTGGAGTTGAATGTTTTGATGTGTATATAACCAATTCCATAAGTACGCATTAAATCAAAGTCAAAATGTTTCCCTTGACTAACACAGATTGGTTGGATATTAGGATTACAATTAAATAATACAGATAGTCCAATTTGATCTACGTCGTATAAATTACTTATATCAATTTTCCCAGTACCATTAATATAATTTCTTATCGTATCAAAGTTGATTACATATTTTTCTTTTTCATTTTGCGTTAATAAATATAATTCATTGTTTTTCATTGGATTATAACTTGAAACATGCTTTTCAACGTACTCGTATGGCGTAATAAATTCATCTAAAAAATAGCCACCTCCTAAAAAATATAGCTTTATATTTCTGCTTATATGAGATAAATGCCCTTCTTTTGCTTGACTCATAATTAATAACTCCCTTTCAATTACGATAAGATTTTTAAAATGATAGGCCCTTGGCTTGGGACACCACGACATACCCAGTTTTAAGAGTTTGATTGACTCGGTTTTCCATCAGAATGTTTTATGATTTGTACGTATGTTTCACCTATATGAAGCACAGATTTCGCTGTTAATAATTGCTTCATCAAACTATTTAAACATACTGACCTAGGTCAGTATGCTAAAATAGTATATATCACAGATTATTCATTAATAATTTTAACGCTTTAAACTCTTCCTCTGACAACGTAACACCCTTCCCCATCTTCTCACGATTTGGCGCCCATTCACGGATGTCGTATTTCGGTGCATTGCTATTCCAACTAATACGGTTTAGTTCTTTCTTCCAACCCTTCGCTGATTCTGAAAGTACTCCGATATGTTCTACAACTTCGTATTTGATTTCTGCCATTGTTTTTTACACCCCCACTAATTGTTCCATCTTAATTTCTTCAATAATCTTTCCTTGTTGTAATATATAAATATAAACTGAACCATTTAATTCTTTATAATCCTCTTTAATAATTTGATCATCCAATGCTTTTAAAAATGGTGTTACTAAAATAAAGCGCGTATTTCCATCCGCTTCTTCACTTGTGTAATCAACCAGTCCGTATGCTTTCTTTTCACGAATATTTAATCGTCCATTGTCATATTCGTATTGCTTCACAACCTCTACATAATCAGCTGGTATAATCCGCGCAGCACTACTAATCGGTTGCACATGCAATTGCGTAAGCGATTTAATCGATTGTAGTTGGATACTTCGTTCACGTTCGATATCCTCTAAACGTTCGTTACTGCGCTCTTCTAAATCTTCAATTTGCGTGTATGTTTGATTAATTAATGCGCTATTTTTATTGTTCGGATTATCATCTAAATAGTTCGTTAAACGTTCCTGTAATACTTGCATTTGTTCATCAAATGAGCGACGTAAATACGTGCTTTTTCGATTTAAATAATCATCACGCTTCATCTGAACGGATTGTAGTACTTTTTTCGCTTGAATAATTGACTCTCGTTTAAACGACTTATCTTCGTTAGCTTCACTATTTACAAATTTTAATGGCTGTTGGAATAAGAAATACGGATCGATTTGAATAAATTCTCCTGTTTCTCTTTTAGCAAGTAACATCAATTCCTGCTCCAATTCACGACTATTCCCATCGACAACACTTATACGGCTTAATTCAATAATTAACGGCTCGCCTACAGTTGCTTTTACATTACAAACAGGTAATGCAACCTGCTGTAACTCCTGATTTGCTAATTCCATTGCTAGCTTCTTGACAGGGTGATCATTAGGAAGTAGTGTTACATCTTCCGTCTGTTTAGATGCACTTAATGAAAATCTTAACGATTCGTCTGTTCGGAATGAATATTTCTTTCTCTTTATTAATTCACGAATATTTTTAGGGAAACGATCAATTCGAACTGCTTTGCTATCATTTGAGAAATTCAATTTGATTCGAGAAGTTTCAAATTGCTTTACTGCAAATTCACCGTATACGCGAGGTGGCATACTATTGATTGAAATTTCTTGATAAGCTCTTCTCGCTCCAGGTAAATCGAAACTAGAATCATCTAAACGCTCTTGTTTCGCGAGTTCTAACAAGCGTTTATGCTCATCAGATAACGTTTTTTCCATCGTTGCCACAAGCTCATCTAAATTTTCACGCCCACTTATTGCACGTTCCATTAAATTCGCCAAATCTATATTATTTTCTTCGAGTACCTCACCGATAAAATCATATACTTGATCTTGCCCTAAGTCTTCACGCATTTGATCCATTTTCGTTAATAAACGAATAAGTACGTCACCTTCTCGTGTATTACTCGCAACTAGATTGAAAATAAATACTTCATTCTTCTGACCAATACGGTGAATACGCCCCATACGCTGCTCTAAACGGTTCGGATTCCACGGGATGTCATAGTTAATCATTTGATTACAGAACTGAAGGTTAATAGATTCCCCACCGGCATCTGTTGCCAGCATAATTTGCACATCATTACGGAATCTTTCAACCTGTTCACGACGCTGATCCATCGAAAAATTACCGACAATTTTTGTAATTTCAGGCACATGATTTAATAGCTTTCGTTCTAGGTAATATAAAGTGTCCTTAGATTCTGTAAAGATTAAAATTTTCTCACCTTTAGAAAGCAATCCTTCCTCACCAAATAAAGTATTTTCTAATTCTGCATACTTGACCTCTACATCTTGATAAACTAGTCTTTCTGCTTTCTGAACTAAGTCATTTAAAATCTCAATTTCAACACGTAATTCCTCAATATCAATAACATCTGTTTCACCTTCGATTAGTGCCTCAACTTCCTCTTGCTCATCAATCGAAAGTTCGTCGTATTCAAAAGGTTCAACCATTTTTACTGTTGATAATTCCGATTCAAGTAATTCTTCTAATTTTTCTTTTCGTCGTTTTAACGATAAATAAATCGCGTCAATGGATGAACTTAAACGACGCTGCAAAATCATCATCGCAAATGCAACATTCGGTTTATTATTTTGCTTGGCACGATTAAAATGCTCTCGCGCATACGCAGTTACTTCTTCATAAAGCTCTTGTTCTTCATAGCTTAAGTCGAATGCAATCGTTTTCGTTGTACGCTTCGGGAATAACGGAGTGCCATCAAAGTTTTTCATCGTTTCTTTTAAACGACGAATAACAAATGGATTACTCTTTTCATAAATAGAATCTCCCGTATTTAATCGTGAAAAAATATCATGATCTACTAAGCTCATCAAATGACGGAAGTTTTCTTTATCGCCCTTATGGGGTGTAGCAGTTAACAATAAGCAATGCTCAGTATGGCGAAGTAAACCTTCTCCTAGCTGATAAATCTTCGTACGACTAATTTTCCGCTTCTTTACACCATGCGTATAGGCAGCCATTTTATGTGCCTCATCGACAATGACTAAATCAAAATTAGCCTTCATTATGTAAGTTTTAATTTCTTCTCTTGCAGCCCAATAAAGTGATGAAATGATTTTGTCATGTGATTCAAAAGGGTTCACTTCGCTCGAACTATTCAACAAGCTACGGTTAACAATTGTAAACTCTTCCCCGAACTTATCCTTTAATTCCTCCTGCCATTGCTTTAATACTAATGGAGGTACTAAAATCAAAACTCGCTCTGCAGCTTGTCTTGCCATTAATTCGCGAATTAACATACCCGACATAATCGTTTTCCCTGCCCCTGGATCATCGGCAAGTAAATAGCGTACTTGCGGTGACTGTAGCATTCTACTGTAAACAGCTTCAATTTGGTGCGGAAGCGGAATGACCTTTTTATTGCCACGTGCGCGGGATTGGGAATATTTTTCTTCCGTTTTTAAAATGTAATACTGTAAATAATGTTGTAAACGCTCAGCATTGAATGTACTTTCTTCTTCCTGAATATTTTCCAATTGGCTAAGCTGCACTTTATCTAAATACTGTTCATAATACTTATTCGTTTTACGTCCAATCGATTCTACTAAATATAAATCTTCATCGATTTCTTCAAAGTGCTTTATTTCTACTATTTCTGGCCAGAATGAGCCTTTGATTATTTCTCCGATTTTTAGCAAATATATCCCTCACAATCTTTACATCTTTTTCTATTAAAAATTATACAGCTAATTACCCAATTAAAGAAGAACTCACGAAATACCATTATAAAATATGTAAAATATATTACGAAAGCTTATACTATTCCATAGGTATTAATTTCGAAATTAGGAGACCAAGATTAATTTCATAAAACAAAATAACAGCACTTCCTTCTAAATCAAAGGACGTACTGCTACTTGTTTTCATTATTTAATTACAAAAGTCCAAACCTTTTAAATCAATAAATCATAAATTTTATATATCAAGAGTGCCTTTCCAACCATTTATAAAGAGACTTTGAGTATCCACTTTAGTTAAAATTCGAATTAACTCTTCACGGTAGTATTTAAACACAGCATCTCGATAGTTCCCTTCTGGCCACTCCCCTTTTCCATATTGTTCAGTTGCTTTTTCCCAGAAGATTGGTTGAAACTCTCTAATAACCGCTTCTTTAACTAATTCGGTAATTTCTAACCGTATAGAGGAGAAACGATTAATAAAATCATCTAAAAATAATTCATATTCAAATCTCTCTAATTCCGATAAATTACGTAAACTTAAAATACTAGATAATTTGGTTTCAACTTCTTTTTTTGATCCCTCAAACAAACTATTAAAAGCGTCTTCTGTCGCTAAAGCTAAATAATGGTAATAATTATAAGCTGAATAGTGACCTCTATATCTGTTAACCGCATCTAATCTTGCAGGATGAACATTCCGTAATTTATCTGAGATAAATGTACCTAATACCGTAGCTAGCACGTTTGAATTATCAGGCTTACTTTCGATTTCCTCTTTCAAACTAAGAAGTTTTTCATTGGCATATTCGCTGTTTTCAAAATCATATTTCAACTTTTGGAATTTCTCATAGGCTTGCTCGCATTCTAATATATGTTCATCACGTTCTTTCAAGAGGTTGTTATTAATTTGTGAAATAATTTCTGCGTTTATCGGTTCATTTTTCTTTGAATTATAAAAAAGAATGTGATCTTCTGAAAACGGAATTCCAAGATGCTTAAATTTACTAATTATATTATCTTTACGATAGTTAATACCTTCAGATGCTGTTTCTGCTATTCCATCATCAGTCATTACTTCACTTGCTTCTTCGTTATAAACATTAATTAATAAATAAAATTTATTTGCATGATGTTTATCACGAATACGCGATTTTAGTAGATTCGATATATCAGAACTAGGGGCTGGTTTGAAACCATCAACAACTACATAGATAGATTCATTTTCTCTCTTATCTAAATACTCCAAGATATCTTCCCGTCTAAAACGATCTATGTTTTTTCCATCGGAGTCAATACCTCTAGTATCAATAATACTGTTCACAAAAGAGTAAGAATCGAAATCTATAACATCGGGGGTTGCATGAATGATAATTTTCTTAGGGAAAGGAATTGTTGGTACTTTTCCTAAATTAATTAACTCAAAAATTTTCACAGAACTTTCAAAATATGATTTTTCATCATTATAAGCTACATCAACAATTAATTCTTTACGATTCTCAAGATTTAATTCCGCTTTAAAGAATTGTAAAAAATCTTCATGACTTGTAAATTCACCATACTTTTCTTCTAAGGCTACTTTTTTATAACCCGCCATATTTCTTAAAAAACGCTCTATCTCATTTGGTACATAGAGTGTTTTAGTTAATTCCTCTGTTTGAAAACTAGCACAATAGTCTTCAATATATTGGTGAACCAGCTGTTCATCTTCTGGTATTACTTCAAAATATGATTTATTATTTTGACTTCGCTGTATTACTACTTCACATACAGTTGTCCCGCCAGCAGCTGTTGAAAGGAGACCTTTTTCATTTTGAATTAATTCGAATAACCTTAAAATTGACGTTGTTTTACCAATACCTTTTTCACCTATAAATACAAGATTAAATTTCAAAAAGTCTAGAATCATTTTTTTACGGATTAATAAATCATAAATCTTTTGAAAATTTTTCGCCTTTGCTTCCGGCAAATTTTCTGCATTTGTTAATTCATATTGAACTTCTAAAATTATCTCATCAATTGTCTTAGAACTATATGTTTGCCCCATTCTCCCAACCCCTTTTAAATAAAATTAATACGAATATACCTCCATTTTAAAACATTGAATCAAATACCACAATTAGAATATAATTACATAAAAATGAACTAAACTAAATATGTAAACAAATCCTCGGCTATCAAGCTCGTAACAGTCATTTTACTCCAGATTAATAAATTCATTTGTTAATTGCTCTGCTAATATAACAATAAAAGTGGTCACTCATTGAATTAGAGAACCACTTTCATTATTAATACAACGCATTATACATATGAATTGTAAATTCCGCTTCACTATAAGGCGTTACTTTATTTCCCTCTACTGTCGCCATTTTTAGCGTACATTTTTGTCCTGCTTTATAATATTGCTCGGTTAAATCAAATACCAGTTTCGCAGTACGTTCATGATTTTGCCCCTGCATATTAAACGTATAATCGATTTCATTTGAAATACGTTCTTCGTCTAAATAAAATGCAAAGCGAACAGTATGTGCCATAAATTCTGTCGAAATACTTTGCTCCTGGTACATCGGTACTTCAACACGATAGTTTTTAATGACACGTGATGGCATTGCTACATTTATTTCAACAGGTGTCGCCTGTGACGTACGACGATAATCAATTATCGGTGTAATGGTCTCTTGTGGCGTTGCCCCACCATGAACAAACTGTAGACCACCGCCGCCAACGAAACGGTTAATACCTTTTGCAATAGCTTTCTCCGCACCTTGTAACGTTGTAAAGGCTTCGGGTACAACAATGGCCCCAGCACCAACAACTAAATTTTCTCCAATAACAAAGCGACGATTACTATCAAATTTCTCACCTTCAGCACTTGCTACTTTCTCAGCATTTTCAACTTTTGAATTTTGATATAAGAACCCGTGATCCGCCGTAATGAAAATACGCTTCGCTTGCCATCTTGAAAGTAAATCCACAAGCTTCACTAAATCATCCATTGCGCGGTCAATCGCAGCATACGTTTCACGCTCTGACTTTACAGAATCACCTACAGAGTCAATCACATCATGATACACATACACTAAACGTTTACCCTTTAACTGCTCATCTGCTGTAGCACGTGTCCAAGACGAGATTTCGTCAAATCGGAAGGCAATCGCTTCTGGCTCAGATTTTTGTAAAATCTTAATACGATTCGTTAAACCATTTGTCGGTTCACCATCTGCTAACACTGTTCCGTTCGGTGTAATCGTCAACGTTTTATGTGGTAAAAGTGAGGCCATACCAAGCTGTGTATAGGTTGGCATATTCGCAACGAGTGGACTAATCGTAGCACTACCATTTGCACGTGTATCTAATCGCTCACGCAGTTCTGCCCCCGCTTCAAAACGTAACGCATCTGAAATAATAACGAATACGCGAGTTGATTCCTTTTGCATAATCGGCTCAATGTTTTCCTTATAGAAGGCAGCCTGTTTTGGGAGCTTACCTAATTCCTGTTGTTCTAAAGTATAGTTCGTTTCTTCCGCTACTTTTGATAAATACTTATTTTCATACCAGTTCGTTAACTTTTCAGCCAACTCATCTAATACTTCTCTATTTTCAAGTTGCATGTAACCTACTATAAAACGACGATATGCCTGATCAATTAAATATAGATCACTTGCATACTGCACATATAATGGAATACGCGTATCATATTGCTTTAACAATGTTTTGTGCATCGTTAAATCCACTGCATGTAATAAGACAGTTAAAAGTCCATGAATACGCTTGTTACGATTTGCCCAATGCATTTTTAAACGATTTTGTAAAATTTCTTTCCATTCCTCGAGATTAGCAGTTTGATGCAGTAGCTCTTTCGTCAGCTTTTCAATTAATAAAACATCTATAACCAGGAACGTTGAAATATTTGCATAATGCTCAGCTGGACGGTCATTTAACAATTCGACGATTGAAAACGTGGCTTCTATTCCTTGCATATACTGCTCTAACACTTCACGGTCCTTCGTTTGTAACCAATCATCTACAAATAATGCGCTGGCATTAGCCCGTGTCGTTTCATACTTTCTTTGCAATGTAGCATCCTCAAACTGCGCATAACGTTGGAAATGGGCATACAAAATATGCTCCATTAAATGTTGCAATGTATATGCCTCAATATGAACACCGAAATATTGTCCTAATAAAACAAAGAGTTGCTCTTTACTGAAACGCTTCGCAATTGATTTATATAACTCATTCGAATCTTCTTGTAAGCCAGACATCAATAGATTTTGCGCAATTTTATCCATATCCGCAATTTGCGTTCCAGTTAATACAGCTAACATCGCGTATTCAAATTCATGCTCACTTGCTTTTGGCTTCAAAACTTTTTTCAGCTTTTCTTTACGTTCCACACTTTTGAAAAACTCGGGATACTTTTCCATCATTTCTCGTAACAGTGCATCACTCACTTGTAACTGTTCTGCTAATAAAGCCGTTGTATCTGCTTTAAATTCTGTACCGTATAGCTCCATATCAAGTAAATAATTTTTTTCCTTTTCAGGTTTTGCAAAATTTGCATATAGTAAAAATGAATCATCTCTTTTTTCTGTTTCAATTTCTATTTTTAACGAGAAAAAATTATTACGTGTCAAAGCTCGTACATGAACTGGCTGATCTGCTAGTTCTTCCTTTAGCGATTCCACCGTATGCTCCCCTTGCTCGTCATACCAAAAAACAACTGTACGAGGCTTCCTATGTACTTCAACTTCTATGCGTTCTTTTAATAATTGTAATACGTTCAATGTGAAGCTCCTTTCTAAAATTTTTTATAATGTAACACTTATAAAAAGCATGTATACTATTTAGAATACCAATTTGATCATCATTTATCCTCACTGCATTAGCAAGGGCTAAGGTGTTTTTATTTTATATATTAAAACATTCGTCACACTATAAAAATAGTATAACGAATGTTTTATACTTAGTAACTATTTAATCTTTGCTAATACACCTTTACCACCACGATAAAACTCGTCATAGTTCACCTTCACACCGACATCTAAATCAATTTCGATTTCCTCCGCTGCAATTACCGCTAAACGCTTATCAAACTCTCGAAGCTCTTCAATTTTCTTCTCAAACGATACTTTCTCAGTATTTAGCTTCTTCTTATCCGTTGCACTTAAATTCGGATTTACTAAACGATTTTCTAAGTCCGCAATTTCTTGCTGATACTTAGCTTGGATTTCCTGTAAATGATCGAATCGAATCGTTGCCATCGTATCAGGTTGGTAGCGGTGCATATAGATTAATGTACGTAGACCTTTTTGTTTGCCTGAGTCTACTAACCAATAAATCGGTAAATTATTATATAATGTTGAATGATCTTTATAAAAATTATTGAATATATAATTCACAAATTTCTCTTCTACAGTAGAACCATTCACAGATATATGGCTCATAACCCACTCGAAATTTTCGGTTAACTCATTTTCTCCAAATTCTTCACAAAGAAATTTTTTAAAATATGCTATTAATTCGTTACTATCCAGTAACGATATTATATTTCGATTAGATTTTATTTGACTACCTTGAAAACGCCCAAATATAGTACCAATAAAATAACTAATTAATTCTTTTGATAAAACTTCTTCTGTCGATTCTCTCAAATACGAATCCAAACTTCCATTTTCTATCAAAAATTCATGTACTTCTTCTCTTACATCATATAAGTCTATAAAATATTCATCAATTCCTTTTTCTATATCAATTAGTTTTGATTTTCTACTTTCACATTCCCTCAACCAAATATTGTAAGCTTCTGAACATAAATTAACATCATATTTAATTAAATTGGCAATTTTATATCCAGGAGAAGTTTCATGCGTCAACCAATCCTCTTTAACAACTTCAATAGCCTCTTTTACCAACTCAACAATTTTCTTAGAAAAATCATGTTTATAGGGTAAATTAGCAACTGTTCCCGGAGAATAATCTAATGTTGGCGATAAATAACTCAGAAATAAATTAGCCACGCTTGAATTTAAATATCCCATTATAAAGAATTGAATGTCTTCTTCCTCAAAGAAAATCATAGATCCTTTATTATCAAATAGATTCCCTTCTTCAGAATAGCGGAAAGATATATCTTTAGTTGTCAACGTTGACCAAGTAATGCCCCTTTTAAAGTAATAGTTTTCATTCCAACATCCACTATTCTTTTTTTCAATTTTTCCTTCTAATAATTTTTGATGTTTATCGGCTTTAATATCCCTTCCGTTATCTCTCCAATTAACTACTAAATCGTTGTTTCCATACCACTTCCTAAATGTCCCTCCTTTATTATATGAGAACCATTTTTTCGTGTTTTTATTTTCTATATTGTACTCCCCTGGGAATGATATATCATTAGAATTAACCTCATACCAATATCTTATAAACTTTTCATTTTCCCCAGTTTGCAGCCCTACTTTAGGTTCCGCAAAATTAACTATACTCATCTCATTTTTAAATAATTTTGCAGTTTTTTCAGTTGCCCAAAATGCTAAAGGGAAATCAGGAATATTATCGAAGAATTTTTGATTTTTATAGAATTTGTTTTCTGAGTTTAATAATGCTATACGTTTACTTTCCGAGTCTGAAAACTTATTTAATTTAAAGTATACACCTTTAAAATCAGAGATATTGCCTTTTAAAAGTACATATGCAGTTGATTGAACAACTTCCCCATTAATTTCCTCAAAAGCATTACTTCCAAGGTAGACCATCGACATTATTGAAGTGTTTTTTAGAATTTTTGTTCTAACCTTCTTGTAACGCGAAGTAAACATCCATACCTGTTGATTTATCGTTGCATTTAATCCATTTAATTTTGTAAATTCTAGACTTTTCTCAATAAACATCGAAAACAAATCATTCTTACTTAAAGAATAATTTAACTTGGAAAATTTTGACATTTCATTATTCATCTTAGAATTACTTAAATACGGTGGATTTAAAATAACAATATCGTATTCTTTGCGCATAATCTTCGTCTGATGAATTAATGCTGGCAATACTTTTTTCGCTAAATCATGCTGTTCTACATAGAACAAATCTTTTACTGGATTATTAATTATATGCTCAAATCGCTCTTCAATAAATGCTATCTCACGTTCCGTAATATTAATTAACGAACCGTACGTTTTCGCATTGTGATATTGATTAAAAAATGCCTTTACTCGATCGTATCGCTCACCATCCTCTTGCTGTGCAATATAGGCAACAACATCGTCTGAAATATGATTCGTTTCTTGAATCGATGCTAGATTTAATTGAATACCTTCACGTTCTACACTACGTAAGAAACGGCGGGAAGATTGTGCCGCCTTCATTACAACTGCAAATGCCGCTAATTGATAAGCACGATCGTCAATATCTAAACCATATAAGTTATTTTCTAAAATGAGGCGCGGGATATCACGCTCAGGGTATCCACACTTCTCGTAAATTTCATGGAAAACTTCAAAGGCATAAACTAAAATATGCCCACTACCCATTGCAGGATCTAGTAGCTTAATGTCTTCTACCTTTAATTCTTTATTCACATACGGCACGATTTTTTCGTGGAAATCCTCTTCTTCGTGTTTGATAAAGTAATCCCAATTATCGATTAAATCTTCGTCTTCTCGATGCGCTTCTGTCCAATAAAGCCCAAGTGAGTTTTGTACCATATATTGTACAATCCATTTTGGTGTAAATAGCTGTGTCGCAAATGGAATTTCCTCTTTTTTATACTTCGATTTTTGCGCAAACACACGGTCTTTTTCTTCGGCGATATAGTATTGATACAACCAACCAATCACTTCAATTTCAGCAAAGCTTTCTGTTAATTCTCTATTTTGCACAAGAGTTTTAATGACAGATTCTGCATCTAATAAGAAGTCCGGTAATAGTAACTCTGTATAATCCTGAATCGGTTCAAACATAAACGGCAAAATGCGATTTAACGCATTACATTGTGCCACAAATAAAATGCGGTATGCTTCCTCTGTATTACCAGCATTAACTAGCTCACGTATTTCTTCAACCTTAATATTTAAATCCATCGTGTCATATTCAAATAAAATATCTGGATCCGCTCGTCCTATACTACTTGATAGCACATTAACCTGCTCTGATAAGTATTCGTGTACCTCCATATAGCGAATAGCGATGATTCGGTTAAACCATGTGTAAGCTGCTTCTTCAAGAAGTTGTTTATAACCTTTTTGTTCTAACTGCTTTTGTAATGACGTAAATGCAGGCTTGATTGATAGCGGATACGTTTGACCGTTAATTAATAGCTGTCCAAACTGTTCCTCGATATGTAAACCATTCTTTTCATCGATTCCGTATAAACGGGCTTTTGTTTGGACTTGCTCAATTAATTTACGACGTGACCAAGTTGCGAAGTTTTTCAATGCTGTTTTATTCATAATTTTGCTCACCTCTTATAAGTAAAAGAAGGGGAAATCCCCCTCCTTTTTATAATTCAAATTTTAACGTGTTGTCTTTTAACTCTTTTAATAGCTGCTGTTTTAGCTCTGCTAATAAATCATCTAATTCTGACTGTGTTTGGATTTCTGTTTTTACTAACATATCTCGCAACATCTGCGATGAAATGACCTTCATACTTTTTTCCCTTACAACTGGCGGTGGTGTAGCCCCAGGTGGTGTGTCTACAACTGGCTTCTTCACTACACGAAGCAATTCATCTTCTTTTTGTTTCGCCGCTTGTTGAATTTGTGCTGTCACATCTCGAAGCTCACTTAATTTCAGTTGAATCATAATTAAACTATCCGCTGCTAAGAGTTGTTGCTGTATATTCGTAAATCGAAGCATCCTTTCAGCAATTAATTTACTTACCTCTTCGTTATTTGAATAGTATTCTTTAAGCTCAGTTAATTTTTGCTCAAGCTGTGTAATTTGTGTACTAACTGCCTGCTTATGTTCAACCACTTCCTGCTGAATTGCCTTCTGTAACTTTTCAATAATCCGCGGAGTTAAATGGATATCATCATATGGCTCTATTTTTACTAAAATATCCGTAAGTTGCTTCTTTAGTAGTTTCACTTGATCTGATTGTGTATGATTTAAGTCATTTTGAATATTTTTTAAATACTGTACAGCTTCGTCAAATCGTTTAATTGGTGCATTTAAATAAAATCCTATTAAATCATCTAGCTCTTCCTGTGCATCAATTAATTCACCCTCAGCGTCGATGAAAGCCTTCACTAACTGTTCAGGGTCACGAATTTGCATTAAGCGTTTTATATCATTTGAAATTGACACTACTTTTGTATATTCAGGATACGGATATTGTGACGAATTCCCTTGCTGATAACGATCTGTAATATTTTGAAGTGGTTCCCCAAAATTTTTATGCATTTCCGCAGTTAAAGCGTCTGCAAATTCTTGATAAGAGTCACCGCAATCTAATCGACCGAAGAATTTTTTATATATACGAATGAAGTTCCGTCTTACTTCCGGATTAACTTCGATTTCAGGCACGACGCGGATTTTATCGCGATCTGTTGCACGGTTTAATTTTGTATAAAAGTCCGTTGCAATAGTTGGGCTAAATAGTTCATCTGTAATCGTAAATTTCAATTTACTATCATGTATTAACGCTAACAAAATTCCAATTGTATCAATTTCTGTCCAACCATATGGCACTTGGCTATATTTATCTAGTACCTCTTTTAACGATGGCTTTTGATGTAAACGAATCAGCTCTTCTAAATAACGAAGCACTTCATTATAAGCTCTAATATTCCCTGTTGTATTTAGCAAATCTTGCTGAATTCCTTGTTCATATATACGTTTCCATTCAACCGTCACATTCTTCATAGGGATTGGCTCATCGATATATTCTAAGTATTTATAAGTGTTTTGTACGAGCATTTCAAATGCATCATTTACTTGCTTTTCAAAGCTACCACGGAATGTTCGCTCCTGCATTTGAATATAAAACGTTGCTGATTCACACGCTTTTGCTAATAATTCTTTTGCTTTTTTATCATAATCATCGACACTTGCTAATTTTGTATCGTAAATGCGGTGCTGCGCTTGTGTTGTACTTGGGTTACGCTTTGCAGATACATAACGTCGAATTTGCTCCGATAAACGAATCGCTTCTTCCGCCTCTGCCACTAGCTCTTCGTTTAAGTAGACAACCATTTGTCCTTCAACAGATTGCAAAGCCGCTTCTGCTAGTGACATAGAGCCTGTAATAACTTGCATCGTTAACGGATATTTCATATTCGATTTTGAATAGTTATCAAAGCGTTTATTGTATTCAAAAATAAAGCCTTTGCTATTTGTAAATTTCGCTTTATTGTACATTTCAGAGAAAAATGTCTCTGCTAAGTTCGCCTTAATGGTACTCGCATTCACATCTACATTTCGAATCTCACTATTAATTTCTTGTTCCTCATCAGAAAGGAATGAATACGTACCGTCCGCATGCTTTTCAATGAACATCGTTTGCTCTAAACGGTTTAACGACTCTTTAATCGCTGTTTCATTTTGTTCAGCATCTATGCGTGTTAAAAGGAGAGCCGCGATATTACTTGGTGTAGCTTGAATATGGTCGATTCCTTTAATTAAGTAAAGAACTTTTAAAATATCAACATCAGCTACGTACAGACCCTCGTTATTAGTAGCTCGGCTTTCTGCTTTCGTAATCGTTTGTACAATCGTTGACTCTAAATGCTGACGAATTGTTGGGTAAAATTCTGCCATCGTTACTAATGTGCCAAGCTCATCATCAATATGCTTAATCGCTGCATCTTGGAACGATTTCAGTAATGAACGTTCCCCACGCGATGCATATGAACTTCCTTCACCGTGAATACCGATTTTCTCTAGTACAGCTTGTAATAGTTCTACTTGATACGGAACGAACGGATATATGGCCACAAACTCATCTGTTGTTCGGTACGCTGAACGATATTGTGTTTTCTCTTTATCAAAAGATAAGCGGTTGCGAATTAATTGCTCATTCGGCTCATACATCGTTTCTAATGTTTTTGTAGCCGTTTCCGACTTTTCGAGTAAACGACGCTTTAATACTTCATCTGTATTGGAACTTGATAGATTAATACGTGTTTTGAAGCGGCCTTGAATTTTCGAGAAGCTCGTTGTATCAACTACATTTGCCACTGATTTAATGCTTTCTTGTGACGTTATTGCAATCCAAGCTTGTCCGTTTGTTGCAGCACCGATTTCTTCCACTGCGTTTTGTAAGTCCAACATTAAATTGTTATCCATACCGATGTATTGACCTACTTCATCGATTAGGAATACTAAACGGTAATCTGAACCTTTTGATTCGCAATATTCCGCGATTAGTTTCCCTAGCTCTTTCGCTGAAATGCTAAATTCCTTTTGCGCATTGCGTACCATAAAATCAGCCGATGCTTCGTCATAGCCAATCGCAGTTAATGCCGCAATCATTTTCCCGAAACGCATACGGAATTTTAAACGATAGTCTTGCCACGTTTCTCCGTACAGTTCTTCAATTTTATTCGTGAAAGCAAGGTACTTTCCTTCACGCTCTAATTGGCGTTCAAAATCCGCCACCCAAAGTGTTGTTGAATAGCCTACATGCTCATTGAAAATACGTAAAATGATTTCAATTATACTTTCTTTACTGCCACGCGTCGCATTTGTACTTGCCTCAGAGCCAACATTGAATAATAGTGCATCAGACTCTTTAGCACCGATTCGACGCATCGCCGCTAATAATGTTTCATCAGTAATTTTGTCCTCAAAACATTGGAATGGTGGACGACCTTTAATTTCTTTATTGTCTAATAAATAAGAAAGGATTTTTAAAAAGTGAGATTTACCTGAACCAAAGAAACCCGATATCCAAACACCCACGTCTTTTGTAGGTACTTTATAAACATCTTCATAGTTTTTATAAAAATCTTTTAAGCTATTTAAAATCTCATCTGTGACAACGTATTCCTTTAACTCTGTGTGAATTGTTTCTTCGTCTGTTTGTCCGGCTTGTACAACACCATTAATGGGACGATTAATATCTTCTTTAAAAATATCTTTAATGATCATTTAAAGCACTCCCTATGAAATTCGTGTAATTTGATATTCGTCTTCATGACGGAATTGATTATATAAACGTAAATCAAGACCTGTAAAATGGCCTGGATAAAAAAGTACTAATGGCGTCCTAAATGCATGGTTCGATAGTTTCTTTAATAAATGGCTAGATCTTATAAACGGATGAACTGTGCCTACCCCTGTGATAAAGATTAGCTCTGCATCCTCTGCTTTTTCAATAAAGCTATCTACTAATAGTGTACGATCTTCAAGTACAGTTTGAATCGCTTGTGAAAGTTCTTCGTATCCTTCTTCTTCAGCTAATTCAATAAGTTCCTCTAAATCGTCTTCAAATAACGCAAGCAAGAATTCAAATAAGTTGATTTCTTTAATATTCAATGGCGTACGCTTTAATAGTCCTTCTGTATATGTACGGACGATTAGCTCGTCTTCTGCTGGATAATCAAATACAAAGTGCGGGATTTCACTGCCAATACCAGTAGGCTTAGTAAAGCCCTCCTGATGAATGCGTGCTTCTAATTGCTCTAAACGTTTATAAATCGTCATCATTTCCACCTACCTCTAACGTAATCATTGCCGCCAATAAGCTATCCTTTTTTAAAGCGTATTCTTTTAACTGTGGACTCACATGCAAGGGTGCAATTATATACACATCTTCATTTAGGTCAATTATACCACTCGTCCTGTATAATAATAGAAGCGTATTGTTAATCTTTTTCTTAGAAACAATATGCCAACTCGCAATTTTATCAGATTGCTGCTCTTTTTCTTCCATGTAGAAATTCATATGCGCTAAAGTTAATTGTTTATTTTTCTGCTGATAACGATAGACAATTAATTCATAGAAACTTTCATAGGCGTAACGATACGTTTTTAAAAATGTATATAAAATCAAAGCTTTTTGATCGTATTTAGTTCCTTGTAAATAGAGGCTTCTTAGTTCATCAGACAGGCTCATTGCTCTTTTAAAAGCCAACTGAAACCTTTTCTGAAGTGCAGACTCACTTTTCACTAAAAATGGATTTTCATTTAATACAATTTCTCGAATCTCATCTCGATTCAATCCTTGTTCTAATAAGGCTAAAACATACTCAATATCTTGCTGGTACCAACGTTCACTTGTAATTCCCGCAGAGTATTCCATATTATGACCTCCATTTTTATTCTTACTATAAGTATAACGATTGCCTATACAAATGGGTAATTGATTTATATTCCAAATAGTGAAACCTTCAATATAGTTACTCGTATAACTTATAAATACCATTTTACAGGAGGTTCTATTATGAGAGAAGCTTGGCATACAAACGATGATAGACTTTATATAATCCCGCAAAATTTGCCCGCACCTGAAATCGATAATCATAAGCAAATTTCCAAAAAAGGTACGTTTATTTGCCCATACTGCAAAGCGCAATTATATGTAAAAAGCGGATATTCATTGGCAGGATTTTTTAAAACAACTAGGGGAATTAGAGGACCTACAGGCGGTACTTAAGTTACCTAAAACAGACTTAAACGTGAAAAGTATAATGTATATCACGCCGGCTAATGAAGCCATTTCTATTGAAGCTTTTCATGTTTTAGAACATCCAAATACTTTACCGCCGAAAGCACACTTCTTCGCAATGCCTTATAAACTAACATTTTCTCAAGCATTTAAAATAAACGATGAAAATCTTAGCCTAGCGGACCTAGACATCGAAATTAATAATCAATCAAAATACGCTGAACATTTTTTACAGGCAAAGGAAGCTTTTGAACGCCAACTTGAAGAAAAGGCTCTTTTAGCTAAGTCAGCGGTGGAAGAAAACAGAAAACAAGCTATTGAAAACCAGCAAACGTATTTAGAAAGATATAGTCAAAGTAACTATGTAAAATCAGATAAGGATAAAAAGCGTGAACTAGTAATGAAAGCCTTCCTTTCTAATAATTAAATGCAAAATTTGTTTTTCCTCAATTGAAACCAAATCATATATCAAAGAGCGAAAAGGGTTGTCCTAACGGGTGACCCTTTTTTGCTTTTTTCATTGCTAATTACAAAACTATTTTACAACCTTCAAAAGGTTCTTTAGACCTATAAGAATTAAAAAGTCTAAAGATATAATGATTTGCAGATTTGAAACAATTCATTGGCATTTATTTTCGAAAATAATCAAAAAAAAAGATCAAAGCTATTCGAATACTTAAAAAGCCATGGTAGAATACTTCAAATTTTAGTAGGACAAGCCTTTTTAGTCCTTCTAGGATTCAACAGCACCCTATCCGGAAGGGTTGCTATTAATGCATTTTTTTTATCTTTAGGTACCTAGGCATGAAATTAGTAATAACGGAGGAAAATTCGATATGCAAAACAATCTGGAATGTAATGAATTCGAACAAGAAGATCAAGAAGTAGAAGACGATTTTTCTAAACTAAAATTAGCTGAAGCTAAATTAGAACTAGATATTAAAAGTGAAAAAAAACATGCTAAGGAAAAGCCACCTAATGTTCAAAGCGACGGACAACAATCAAGTATTAAATTGTATAAAGAGTTGTACGAAAGTATTAATAGCCTAGATGAGTATGGGTTTGAATGGCAACCACCCATAACATTTGAAGAATCATCTCTAAAGCAATTTGACGTTAATATTTTTCCTAATACTTTAAAAAATATGGTTTTAGCAGTAAGTCGCTTTACACAGACCCCAGTAGATCTTGCTGCAATTTGTTTAATTGGTGTACTATCAACTGTTTTACAAAAAAAGTTTCACGTTGAACCAATCAAAGGATGGAAAGAACCTTTAAACACATACACAGCCGTGCTATTACAAGCATCAAATCGTAAGTCGGCTGTTTTTGGATTAATGATGGGACCTTTATTCGATTATGAATCGAATCTTATTAAATCGCATCAAGAAGTGCAGAAAAAGAATGAAAAACATCTATCTTTACTAAATAGGCGTATAGATAAACTTGAAAATGAATATGCAAAATCAGGTGATACTGAGCCACTAGACGATTTGGAAAATTTGTGGACCTTAAGAGAAAAATTAAAACCAAAGCCAGCTCCAACTCTCATTTTAGATAACTCAACTGAAGAAGTAATAGTATCTAGGATTTCCCAAAATTCTGAACGTATTGCGATTGCCTCTTCAGAAGGAGATTTATTTGAACGGTTAAAATCATCTATTAAATTTGAAGCAAGTAAACTAGATGTGTATTTAAAGGGTTATTCGGGTGACTCCCTGCGAACTGACCGAATCTCAAGAGATACTGAACGAATAGAAGAACCTTTAGTAACAATTTGCATCTCAGCCCAGCCGACCGTTATTCAGGATATGCCTCAGAAAATCATTGATCGAGGCTTAATTCCTCGTTTTTTAATCTCTATGCCTGAAGATTTATTAGGTAAACGAGATGTGTACAATGCTAAACCAGTAGATTCAGAAACTAAATATTTATATAACAATTTAATTTCTAAACTACTAAGTTTCGAAGGTAAAGATTCAGTTGCACTTGAACTTTCCTCGGAATCATACGATGTCCTGAAGAAATTTGAACACCATGTGGAGACATTATTTTTACCAGAACAACTATATTGTGACTCTTTAAAAAGTTGGGGTGGGAAAATTATCGGTAATTTATTACGAATTACAGGTTTATTACATGTTGCTAAACACACCGACATTGCAAAGGACAAATCAGATATTCCTACAACAATTGAAGTAAAAACTTTAAAGGCAGCACTAAAGTTAAAGGAATATTTTGATTCCCAAATTATTAACGCTTATGGCATCATGTTTAGCAAAGAATCGAACGATATGGCTCAATATTTACTAGGTAAGTTAGAACTACTAACAGAAGAAAAGAAACAGCGTAAAGTTTCTAAGCAAGATTTATGGCAAAAGACAAAAAAGATTTTTACTACTGCCCCAACGTTTAACCTATCATTAAAAATTTTAGAAGAGCGTGGTTTTATCCATTTTGACTTAGGTGGTAAATCAGGACGAAAAGAATTTATTATCTTATCACCTTTTGTAAACAAAGATAAAAAAAATTAACAGTAGCTATTCGAATATGAAAAAACGGCTGTTATTATATTTCCAGCTTTTAAACAACAAAGCTAGATTAGAGAAAGGTAGGAAATTCAATGCAACCACGTGAATTAGAAAATGAAGAATGGATGAATTTAAAAACCGCTGCTGAGTATTTAAATGTATCTTACAAAACGCTAATGTCTTTTCGTGCAAAGGGATTAGAGGTAGCAGAGATCGGTCGTATTCGACGTGTATCAAAATCAGCATTAGATGAATTTATGAAACAAAATAGCTTTTAAAACTAGAGATTTGAGGGGAATTACTTCGCAAAACTAATCTCTTCAATTAAATAAAATTCAATCGAGGAGGATATATAACATGCTAAATATTTCAAAAAAATACCCACAAATTAAATCATATCAATTAAAGGATGGAACAACAGTATTTCGTTTTACCGTATACCTTGGCGTTGATCCTTTAACAGGTAAAGAAAAAATCGTAACCCGAAGTAAATTTAAAACTGTAAAACAAGCGGAGCGAGCAATTGAAAAGCTAAAATTTGAATTTAGTAACGGGCTAAATCCCTCAAATATGTTAAAGACGTTTAAAGATGCTTATGTATTTTGGGACGAAGCATATAAAGTATCAGGAATTACAATGAGTACTTACTCTAAAACAGAGGGTTATTTTAAAAATCATATTTTACCGTTCTTCGGCGAAAAGAAATTAGCAAAAATTAATGTCGCAATGTGCGAGCAATTTGCTATCGGACTTTCAAAAAAACTGAAGTATTTTCATCACATTGTTAACTATGCTTCAGATGTTATGGAAACAGCGTTTCGTCTCGGAGATATTCATAAAAATCCTTTCAAGTTTGCACGAATTCCAAAGGAAGTACCTCATACTCAAAACGGTAATTACATCGAAGTAGCAGATTTCAAAAAATTACTTCAAGTTTTACCCGAACTAGATTATAAAAAACAATGTTTATTACGTCTTCTTATGTATACAGGGATGCGTAAAGGCGAATTATTGGTTTTAACCTGGTCTGATGTAGATTTTGATAACGGACAACTTTCGATTCATTCAGCTTACTCCTATTCAAAACATAACAGGGGTAAAAATGTTGGTCTTACCAAAGGGAAAATTAGTCATATTATTCCTTTAGACCCTACAACCTTAGAGATGTTGAAAACATGGGAAGAGTTACAATTTAGACAGTTGAAGCAATTGGGTCTACCTCGTAAATCGGATAACGAACAGATAATTTTCAATAACACAGTCAATAAATATTTAAAAACAAGTTCTCCAAATGACTATCTAACTGAAGCTATTGATAAAGCTAATATCAAGTATGTTACAGTTCATGGTTTACGCCATACCCACGTGACACACCTTCTTGAAGCCGAAGCAGACTTTTTTGGTATTAAGGATCGTGTAGGACATTCAAAAAAGGAGAATACGACTCATATGTTTTATTCGCATGCTACAAATAAAATAAAACAAAATACTTTACAATGTTTACTTGATTACTATAAAGAATTTGATATCAATTAATCAGGAGGAAAACAGATGAAAAATGAAATTTAAAAGAAAATACCGGACTTAAAATGTTACGAAGAGTGCCTCTAAGGAATTCTCATTCGATGACTTTCCACTCTGCACCTCCCGATATCTAATCGAATAAATATTTATTTAATACGCAATAGAGCATCAAAACTCTATTGCGTTTTTTGTTGTCTTACAATGTCTTATTTGCTAAAGCGTCGCCTATCACATAAACTGAAACTGTAGTACTAGTTACTACAACCTCTTTGTCTCCGTAAGCACGAAACAGGAGGAACATATGGTTAATATTAAAAGTTACAAACTAAAAACTAATGAACTCCGATATAAATTCCACATTTATATTGGCACAGATTCATTAACAGGCAAGGAAAAAACAACTACTCGTAGCGGCTTTAAAACAAAGAAAGAAGCTAAAGAGGCTTATTATGAGTTGCAACAAGAAATTAAAAATGGTACTTTCGGAAAAGTTTCTAAAGACACGTATCAAGAGGTCTATGAATTATGGTTAGAACAATATGAAAATACAGTAGAGGATAGCACCCTACTAAAAACTAAACGTATTTTCAGCAATCACATTTTAACTGCCTTCGGATCATATCGAATTGCTAATATTGATGCCGCAATCTGTCAAAAGCATGTAAACCAATGGGCCAAAAAACTAAAGCGCTTCAAAATGGTGAAGAACTATGCAGCTCTTGTTATGAAGTACGCTATGAAACATGGCATCATTGATAATAACCCTTTTGAATTAATCGAAATGCCTATTATCAAAGCAAAAATTTCAATTGATGAGGACGATGAAGAGTTTGAAAATTTTTATTCGCGTGAGGAGCTTGTACAGTTCTTAACCCTTTTACAAGAAGACCCTAATATTAAAAAGCGAGCTGTTTTTCGTTTGCTCGCTTTCTCTGGAATGCGTAAAGGGGAAATTTTCGCTTTAAAATGGAAGGATATCGACTTTGATACTTTTGATGTTCGAATTACTAAAGCAGTGAAACGTGGCGAGAAAGGGCTTTATCTTGGACCAACAAAAAATGGTAAACCTCGAACAATCAAAATTGATGAAGAAACCATTGAGATTTTAAAATTATGGCGAAGTGAGCAAGAAAAGATTTTTGCTGAGAAAGGGATTAACACTAATAAGAAGCAACAATTAGTGTTCTCTAATATTTACAACGTTCTTCAAGACCCTAATAAAACTGTACAATGGCTTTCAGACTTCCTTGTAAAACACAGTTTGGTGCATATTACGACACACGGACTACGTCACACACATTGCTCGTTGTTATTCGAAGCGGGTGCCTCGATTAAAGAAGTTCAGTATCGTTTAGGCCATAACGATGTGAAAACAACATTAGAAATTTATGCCCATGTTACGCGAAAAACGAAAGAAGGTACTATTAATAAATTTACAGCCTTTTTAAACAATGAATCCGATTAATTCCTAACAAAGGATTAACAAAGGTTAATAAGGTTTTTAATAAGGATTCAATCCTATTCAGTACAACTCAAAGGCAATAAAAAAGCGCCATAAACGTTGATATATCAACATTTATGACACTCCATGAAATTCAGTAAATTTCACTGTATGGAGACGGCGGGGATTTGAACTAATTGCTTATAAACCTAGTCATATCAACGTTTTCAAGCACTTTAAATTATTATTAGCCAGATTATAGCCAGACGTGTCAACACCATATTATAAATCTCCATACAGGGAAACTAGCTTCTTTTTATTGCCTATCAAACACCCTAATACATCTTCTCGTATGAGTATCAAACACCCACTACCTAACATATGACGATGAACATTTACATTCACATGACTAAGAAGATTAAGTCGGAGACGATACAGAATTTTGTAGATTATTTAGATTTCAAATAGAAAGAAATCTCCAAGCGAGAACACTTTCTATCTTTTTATATATAGAATCTCTTCTTTTAATTCTTTATTTTCTTGAATCCACAATTTATGATTTCCATATTCATGAATTGCAATATTATATAAATCACTTACATCATTTTTTCCCCAAAGTTCATTTAATTTCCCAATAGAATTAAATTGCAAAATTCTTTTGGCAGTTGTTTGACCATTACCTAAAAGTTCTTCGTATAAATAAAAAATATTGTTACTATTTTTCTCTATATAATAGAATGAAGTTGCTACCGATCTACCACTATATAATGCTATACATAATAAAATTAAACAAGCCTATATTAAAGTGTGGAATTCAAGAATCGCCCGATTGTAGATTAAGGCTTCTTACACGTTCTGGATATTGTGATGCGAAAATGATTCCACTTGGTCCTCCCGAAGATATTGCAATTACATGAACCCTTTCTATTTTCAATTGGTTTAATAGAGATAAATAAGCATTGGATGGACGCCCCTTGAATCCGTTTGGATTCCTGACGCCATCTATAATACGTAGATTGAGGGACATTCAATATTGTACATAGTTGTTTAATCGTTACTTGTTCTTTTAATTTCAATTATCTCAACAATCACTTGTCCAATCACTTCCTCTCCTATTCGGCGTACTTTTTTTAAACCTCGATTTATTGCTTAAAAATTTATTTTTGAATTTCAGTTGTTCGATATCTGAAAGAAAAAGTATACTGCTTCCTCACAAGCTGTTTGAAACGATGCATTTTCCCATTTCTATACCTACGTGTCCTTGTTTCAATTTGAGTGTCATTACGAATATTTAATTCTTCTAATATAACCTTTGTAGCCTTGTAATTTCATTTCAACTGCCTTTAATTTTACTTTTTGCAGATAACTCACTCCCGTTCTCATAAAAAAAGCATCTTTAATTGAAATTTAGGATACATTACCCTAAATTCAATCGAAGATGCTTTTTTGTTTTGTCTAACCCGAAGGGTCAGTTAACTATGCCGATAGATTTTTTATTTCCATAAATTATTTTCAGTTAGTTTTATTAGCCATTCATACCTTTTGTATAATTTAATATTTACAAAAAAATTCATTTTAATCAATAAAAGATTTATTTACAATACATATTAGCAACCAATTTTCTCTATTTTTTTAATCTTATTTCCGTGTGTTAAATTTCTTGTTCGAAATAAAATGATTACCTCGATTTAAAGTATTTGTTCCAAGAACAAAAATAAATTTCTTCCCACATTAAAACATCCTTAATAAGGTTGTTACTTCTTAGAGCCGATAGCCCCGTAATCAGTAATTCTTATTTCTACGTTGTATTTGATTGGAATCTTACTGAATGTTTGATCCCAATCTTTTTTTACTTTTCTCCATACTTTAGGGTACTTAATCCTCAGCTCGTTTCCAAATCCAGCAACGTCTACTTCGTAATCCTCCTGCATTTTCTGTACTACATTCTTCATAAGACGCTTCACTTCAGATTCTACTACTTTTTCAGTTTTCTTAAGAAACTCATTATCAAAAGGGTCCCCTGAATTCACCCAATTCTCAGATAAACGTCCTTCTGATTTAATGTTTACATCAAAAGAAATATTTCCACCTCTAACTTTTGGGATGATTTTGCTTTTTATTGATTTTATCTCGTACGCGATTAATTGTCCCTTTTCAGAACTTTTAACCAAACCACCTTTCACTTTCCCAGTTATCCATGTAATCCCCTCTAATTCCTCTTCTTTCAAAAAACCAACCAACATATTACTCTCTCCTTTTATCACTGCGGCTCCAGCAAATTTGACCTCTCCATTTGTTGAGATCACGTTTTGCAAGAGATAACTGGAATCTGACTGCATCTTTCCAGTCAGTTTAGCAAGCGGCATAGGTGGTAATATTTTGTTGCTCCTATATCCATTTTCAACCATTTTAACCAAACGAAAAGAAGGTATTTCTCCGATTTGGTTGGATTCAAGCGCATCACTCGCCCTCCCCTTGCTAATTAACACTAGGCAACTTGGTCTAATATCGTTATCTCGGAGATAACTATCAAGTAGTTCTTCTAAGTTATAGGTGTTTAAGAGCTCCTCACTTATAATAATTACCTTTAAGTGATGACCAATTATAGGACGATCCCTTCTCAATGAAATTTCACGGACCATTTGAAAAGTGGAGTCTCCAGTTTCTGAAACATTCAAGTAAGATTTTTGCTCCGATCCGCCACCTTTACTACCTGTAACAGCAACTTTTGTATTTACAGTTTGAAAGGTTAATGTTATGTTATTGTTTTTTGGATACCCCCCACCTTGTTCCTCTAACTCCTTCTCAATGGTTGAAACCTCTCCCTTATCTAATGATAAGCCTACCTCTATGCTAACATCTTCAATTTCATGACTACTCCAGCACCCTGTAAGAAACGGAAGAAACAGAACCGTAAGAGATATCAGTTTTACATTTTTACATCTTTTCACGCTTTTGCTCCTTTCCATTTTATGATTGATAAAAGGAATAAGGGTATCCCACCAAATAAAATCCACATGACTATTCCAAGCCAATCACCGAGTTTAAAAAGTTCATTGATGTTATTTGGAGTCATAGCAATAATATAAATAACAGGAAGTAATCCATAAATAATTTGACTTAATTTTCTGTTGAAAAGTTGAGCCAATCCTAAAGCGGCTGCATAGAAGCCTATAGTATAGGTGGCAAATATTTGCATTATCCATATCACCAATAGAATAGATTCGAACCGTTCAAAGATTAGACCTGATATTTCATAACTTCGTATGAGGTCAATACTTGGCCAAGTTCTTATTACAACACCATCTATGGATAACGCTCCGATGACCATTATTACAAGAAAAATGTAGAAAATCATAGGTATGAATGTTCCAATTAAAACTACTTTTACAGCTTTGTTTGGTTTTTCCATAAATGCCACAAGAAGTAGCATAATTTCAGGTCCTGTAAAAGCAAGACTTGTTGTTTGAATTCCTTTTAACACTGGCATGATACCTGACCCTAATACTGGTCGTAAATTATCAATTTCAAACAACTTGAAACTCATGAAAAGAACAAGCAAAAAAAAGACAACTGTAATAGGAAAAATAATTTCAAACATACGAGCAATTGAATTGATACCCCCAATAATTAGATAGAGACCTATCCACATAAAAGGCATAATAATAGCCCAAATAGGGGTACTTTCCAGTAAATAAAAATTGGTCACTTCTGCCATTGAACGAACTTGAAATCCTGAAGTCACCAAAAAATAACCAATAATTGGTAGGCTAAATAACCTACCAACCCATTTACCTAATATGTCTTGACTGTATTGATAAAAGGTTTTATATGGAAATTTTTGACTTAGTTTCACCATGATTATTCCTGCTATCATCATAATAAGCCCACCTAAGATGACAGTAATCCAAACATCTGGTGTTTTCACTTTCTCCACAGATGTTCTGGGCAAAGTAAGGATTCCAGTTGCAAGTATAAAATTGGTAACAACAACAACTGCTTGTGGAGTCGTAATTATATCTTTTGAACTGTTCATTTATACTTTTCTCCTTCTTTTGTCCCGATTTATCCTTTCCGTATTGGATCTTTTGTCTTTATCATCTTGGGACGACGTTTCATCATCTTTAGTGGTACACGAACCATAAAATCTTTCCAATCATTTAAGTAATAAGGAACGGCTGGACTAACATAAGGGACTCCAAAACTCTTCAGTATTACTAAATGACTGCATAAGAAAAGGAAAAACAAAATGACCCCATACAACCCAAATATTGCAGCACAGAACATGGCCACAAAACGAAGAATGCGCAGAGCAATCCCAGCACTATACTGAGGAATGGCAAAGGAAGAAATGGCAGTTAACGCCACTACTATTACCATAATAGGGCTAACAATCCCTGCATTTACAGCTGCTTCCCCAATAATCAGTCCTCCTACTATCCCCATCGCTGGACCAATCGGTTTGGGTAAGCGTAGCCCTGCTTCTCGTAATATTTCGATGGATATTTCCATAATGAGTGCTTCTAAAAGTGCAGGGAATGGCACTCCATCTCGCGTTCCTGCTATAGAAATGGCTAGCTTGGTGGGAATTAACCCCGGCTGAAACGAAATAAAAGAAATGTATAGCGAGGGTACTAATAATGCAATGAAGGCTGCTAAGAAACGCAATAGGCGAATGAGTGTGCCAGGAATCCAACGTTCGTAATAGTCTTCGGGTGACTGCAATAACATACTAAATGTAACAGGAACGATTAAGGCAAAAGGTGTCCCATCCAACAAGATTGCGACACGTCCCTCCATCAAAGCACTAATGACACGATCGGGACGCTCCGTATTCTGGACCTGTGGAAAAATACTGAGATAGTTATCTTCGATTAGTTGCTCAACATATCCCGTTTCTGGTAGATAATCAATATCGATTTTCTGAATTCTACTCTTAGTTTCTTGTAATAAATCTGGATCAGTAATCCCTTCCATATAAGCAACAACGAGGTCTTTTTTTTCTCGCTTTCCGACTTGGAATTTTATAAAAGATAAGGATTCATTTTCTCCATGTTGTCGTAAAATTGCGGTATTATCACTTAACATTTCAGTAAAGCCTACTCGTGGACCTCTTACCAATGCTTCTGAAACAGGTTCTTCAATACTCCGTGCTTTTCCTTTGGCTGTACCTAGGATGAATACGCCAGATGATCCATCAATACAAAGAGCTGTAGAGCCTTTTAAAACTTTTGGTATCAAACCATTTAGATTATGAACTTCCTTTACTTCGCTAATAGAAAGAACCTGATTTTTTATAACCTCATTAAAATCATCTCCATTCACAAAAGCAGATTTATTTTCAAACATAGAGTCAATCTTTAATGATTTTATTAGATATTTATCGATAAAATCTTTATCTGACAAACCTTCTACAAAAATGATTACAGCCTGAATACCTGTGTTTCCAATGTGAAACTCGCTAAAATGCACATCTGAATTATGACCAACTTTTTTTCTAATAAGTTCCAAATTAAAGCTCAAATCGTCAGTGAAATTGTCTAATGATTCTTGGGAAGAATGCTTTTCGTATTTTTTATCACTTTGATTTGGACGGTGACGAGTACAAATAAACAATCGTGAGATCAAGTACGGTACTAAAAATATAATAATAGCCTGTATAATAACTTGCCACTCCGGTAGAAAGAAGGCAATAGTTTTCCACATTTTTTATCACCCTTCAAATGCCCTATATCAACAAATACACTGGGAGCAAACTTTAACTAAAAATTTTTGATATTGTATTATGGACATAACGATTGAAATAATACCTGACAATAGCTTAACTTTTTTTATTTGCTAAAATCATAATCTAATGAAGACTACAGAGATAAGAATATATTGTACTTGGTAGTTACCACAGAAGATGATAATTTGCACCTATTTAAACATTAAACATTCTTCTTGCTGTGTAAGTAATTAACTCTCGAATCTTGCTTTACGATTAAAAAGCTTTTTTTAGTACATCTAATTGAAGGTTAAATGATTTAAGCAAAAAATATGAAATATGTTATTTTAGCTATTGAAGAGGAAGAACCACTTAATATGAGTGTTGGAGCAACAGATGACATTTGTATAAAGAATGACTAGAATTAAAGAACAGAATTGAATTTGTAATCTTTTTCCAGATGCATAAAAACGGAATAAAGTGCAATAAAAATTTCATACGTAGTTCAAAAGTGAAACTCCATTTTCATCAATCTTTCAAAATGGAATACTTCTATTTGGGGTCATCCTATCATTCGGGAAAATTGTCCGTATAGACATATTTTGTACAAAAACAAACGAATTCCTTGTACGTTAAGGAATTCGTTTGTTTTTCTATATTACTCTTGCTAATATAATTGCATTTAAAAAAAAAAGAAAGTTATAATAATTTTTTTGATTATTTTCCCTGTAATAAAGAGCTACTATCAGAAACTATGATAAATATATTAAAGCTCAGATTTTTGTTTTTATGTGTAAAATTATAAGTTTATTGCCACTTAAAATCACACCAGTATTTAAGGACTATTTTTTTTGAAAATATAGAGGTTTCATGTTATAATTCTTTATGAAGAAGTATATAAAATAAATAAGACCATATGGTGCTGTAACACCATACGATCTTTGTAACAAGACAAATCGCTTCAAAGGCGATTTGCAAGTTTAGAAAGTAAGTCATCTCACATGCTGTGGAGGCAGGGACGGCTTATTTTTTTGTGTAAAAGTTAATGACAATGCAAGTACAGATACAATAAGCGTGGAAAGACTTATTGCGATCATCATACCTTCATAAACTGTCATGGCATCAACTCCTTTCTCTTCATAAAAATGAAGAAGATAGGTTAAGTTTTTGCCAACTACCCATGAAACCTCTATCTAGTTACCCTTTAATTATACCATAATTTAGCTAGATTTTATTAACTTTCCCCCAAAAAATAGTCGATAGTTTAAATATTTCTTGATCTTTAAACATTTATTTTCCCCATTCTATTCAAAAAAATTACTTGTATGCTCTTCTCTCCTTTCAGTGTAAGAAAATAACATCCCATAACCCTATTTTTTATAGAAATAAGAAATTACTGTGATACTTGCCTTGTATCATAATAAAAAAAAACGCAATAATTACTTTTAAAACGATTGAAAGTTTTTCCAAGCATAGTGCTTTCCTCTTTTCGTTGTATCATAATCTAGTTCAACTCTTTCAATATCAAGCTTGGCTACTCTCCATATATGTGAAATTTCTTTTTGGAGAAATAGATCGTCACCATACATACTTTTATCAAATATATGCCAAACTTCTTCACTGCTACCATCGATTTTAGGGAATACGCCAAAGTTAACAATAAGTACATATGGGAAAGTATTTGTACTTAACTCTTTATAATACCAAATCTTATTTTCTCTCGCCTTTTCTAGCATGGCTGAGAACTCTTTAAATGCTAGTCTGTTATTTAGAATGTCCCTACATCTTGAATGCAAATTCCAGATATTTATTTTAGTCCAATCAATTAACTCATCACCATTTGTAGTATCCACTGATAAATAGCTCTACCACTTTAAATTAAGTATTGAAAATAAAATAATCATCGAAATGTTTTAATGTAAAAAAATTTAGTATAATTTTATTATATAAATATCAAACTAATTAATTTTTAAAAAGGGAGGATTATTTTTGAATATTGAAATTCATCAAAGACAAGAGCAAAAATTAATCATGACACCCCAATTACAGCAATCTATTAAGTTGTTACAATATACGACCAATGAACTAGAGAGATTTCTTTATGAGCAAGAATTAGATAACCCTTTAATCGAAATAAAACCTTCTTCTTTTCAGGATCAAGTTAATCAAACTTCTTCAAAATCAATTATAAAAAAAGAAGATGAAATATATAACATACAAACAGAAAATAATCAACGGGAGGAATTATTAGTTTCAGCCAATTTAAGCTTTAAAGATGAAGATCTACGAATAGTTAAGATAATAATTAATAATTTGGATAATAACGGTTATTCATCTGATCCACTTAAAAATATATCAGATGATCAACATAGATATGGTATTCAACTTTTACAGCAAATTGGACCACCTGGTATCGGAGCAAGAAACTTAAAAGAATGCCTTTTGTTACAATGTGATGAAAATAATAAATTACTGTATCAACTCGTACAAGAAGGACTATCAATTTTAGCAGAAAGAAAATACTCCGAATTAATGAAATTGTTAAAAGTAACAAAAGAACAATTAATATTGTTGATTCAAGAATTAAAAGAATTAAACCCAATCCCTTTAGTATTAAGTGCACTCAACGAAGTTGAATTTATTACACCAGACATTCTCGTCTTTATAAAAGATGAAAAATTACACTTTAGCCTTAATGACAAATTATTACCTACTATAAACCTTAATAATCAATATATGAATATAGCTTTAACGTTATCGAAACCTGAGCAAATTTATATAAATAATCACTACAAACAGTACAAATGGCTTTTAGATAGTCTCCAACAGCGCCGACAAACAATAATAAAGATAATGACAGTTGTTTTACAACACCAACATCAATTTTTCTTTAAAGGTATGCTCTATCTAAAACCATTAACACTTAAAGATGTAGCAATAGAAATAGATATGCACGAAACAACTGTAAGCCGTGCTATACGAAATAAAGTTATCCAAACCCCTGTCGGAACATTTTTTTGGAAGGATCTTTTTTCTACTAAAATAGAAAGCACTAAAACTGAGTATTCTCAAAGTTCTATTTTGGAAATGCTTAAAAATATTTTTGCTACAGAAAATAAAGAAAAACCTTTAACTGATCAAAAAATAGCGGAAGAACTTTTAAATAATTATAGTATTAATCTAGCTCGACGTACTGTTAGCAAATATCGCGAAATTTTAGGAATACCCCCTACAAACAAACGTAAGGAATTATAATATAAGTACAAAAGATAGTCTTTATTTATCACCTAGTTTTTTCAAAGGTAAAATTATTACATACCTAATTTAATTGAAAAATATAGAATTAAATAAGGCAGCGATTTGTTCCTGAGTCTAATCGCTGCCTTGGGTAGTGGTATATGTCTAAAGATATACTGAATGGTCCTCCATCTGTACTTTACATTCAGGCTTCCACTAATGTGAATGTTATTTTCTATTTAAATAGCTTAATGAAATTTTTCTTGGTTTTGATTCTCAAGAATGCATTCATACAATTGATTTTATATATAATTAAAAGTATCTCTGTGAAATGAATACATTAAACTTCTTTTCCTCTACAAATAATCCACAAAGTTATGTAAGCTAAGATTATTGACTTTGATCTCCTTCTCATTAAGTCGGTTGATCCATACCTGAATTCGTTGTACGGATATTATCCTTAGCTAGAAGTTCTCTAGAGCCCCTAGTATAACAAGTGTTTTTCGAAAAAAACTAGACAAAATCGAAAATCGACTTTGTCTATCAAATGAGATATAGTGATTTATTTACTCTATAACATAAAAAATTATTTTTTTCTAAGAATACTAGAGTAAACACCCATTTGGGCTTACCTAATAGATAATAATAATTTTAATCTCTTGCAACCATTACCCTTTTAAGTACATTACTTAATTGATTGTTTTCTCTGTTCGTAATTTTCTTGATTTTTGCAATAGTATTGTATGAAGCACCAGTTATTTCTTGTATTGACTCATAGGAATGTCCTGCGATTAACAGCCTTGCTATTAAAAGCCTTAGATTAAAAATTTCGAGTTCACTTTGTGAACATAAATCCTCAAAAAAATGTTTGCATTCTTCAATTGTTTCAAGTGACATTATAGCTTTAATCAACTGTTGTTTTTCTTTACTAGAATGTACAATTTTCATAATTAAATTACCTCTTATTTGATTCAATATTGATTCTTAACAAACAAAAAAACAATGGGATAAACTAAATTAATCTATCTCTTCAGGAAAACGTTCTGTATCTATGTAGCCATACATTCTGTTCCTGCGGCAGTTATTATTTTACAGTGTTAATCACTTGCACATAGTCCTTACTAATAAAAGCTGTTTCTGAATGAAGCTTATCAGAAAGAACTTCATACCAACCATTTGTTCCAGAGCTTGTGATGATAACAGGCATACCACTTCTTGCATAAGTAAAAAGTGGGCTATTGCTTGTCGATGCATCTGTACGAACATTTAAACCAGTAGTTGTTGTAATACCAACTGTATATGGATTCTTGGCATCCCTAAAGCCTAAAGCCTTTTCAGCACGGTAGTAATGACCAGCAATTTTCGCTCCCCAGAATGGGTCAGAAGCATATTTTACATTAAAGCCAACAGCCTTTGAACCAACTACTGCACCATTTGCATAGTTTCTACCAGGAGACCCCCCTGGAGTAATATAGTTTGGCTGAAGAAATTTTTTAACAAGCTCACTGATATTAGCAGCAACACTTTCAAATTTTTTGTTTAGTGGATTTGTATCATATACATATAAACCAAATAAATTATTTAAGTTTTGGGCATTCTTACTCATACCATAAGCACTTTCATGCTGAGCAAGTGATAAAATAAGCAACGCATTAATTTGTGATTTTTTTTCTACCTCTTTTAATGTTTGCCCTAAGCCAATAAGCTTACTTTTCGTTGTAGCATCTTTATAGAGAGTGATTCCTGTGCTTTCCACTTCCGCCAGCTTGTTCATAATATACGTATCAAGTTCCTTTGCTGTATATTGTGTTTTAGCACGAGCCGGTAAAAATTGATAGTAGTTATAGGCTTCACCTTTAGAGGAGCCATTTCCATTTGTAAAATTGATACCATCCCAGCTATAGTATTTTTCGCCTGGCTTCATAAAAGTAGGCGCTTTTCCGAAGACATAGCTAGAGGAATCCTTATTAGTTTTATAATCGTAAAGCGTGTGTTTAATTTCACCATTTTTATTTGTATAGTAAGAACGACCTTTGCTCATTGAAAATGGAATTAATGTCACATCTGCATGCTTTAAATATCCTACTTGTCCTGCTAGTCGAACCTTCACCTGTGTAGCATCACTGCTAAGGTATTCCATTTCAGTAACCCCAGCAACAGCAATTTGATCCTTAATAGTTTCTGAGTATAATGCAACATATTTTTTTGTCACAACATAGCCCGAGGACATTTTCATAATTTTATCATTTTGAACAATTACCTGTGTATTTTTTGTTACAGCCTTTTCGGCAGCATCAAAGGTAGTGAATTCTTGATTACCAACCAGTGTACCATTGGAGATTTCCTTCACTGCAAACTTAGTGGTATTTGATTCACCAGGGTTTGGATTACCACCGTTAGGGTCACTGCCCTTAGGATTACCAGGGTTTGATTCTCTACCATCTTTGTTACCAGTATTTGCACCAGCAAGTGTCATTAGTCGATGGATAAATGAAGCTGCTTGACCGATTGTTGCGTTTTTTTCTGGCATAAAGTAACCATCATCCGAGCCCTTAATGATTTCTAATTGAGCACCTATAGCAACTGCCTGACGAAATTCTTTAATAATCGCTGCATTATCCTTAAAGGTAATAGAAGAAGTACCTTTTGGAATTTCTAAATAGTTTATAGCTCTTTCCAACATAATCGCCATATGCTGTCTTGAAATAGCTACATTCGGTTTAAATGAGCCATCTTTGTAGCCTGTAATTATCCCAGCGGTGGCAGCGAGCCGAATATCTGTCGCATACAAATATGTATTTCGGACATCGGTAAATACTATGTTGTTCGCTTCTTTAAGATTCATAGATTTTGCTAAATAAGAAGCGAATTCGCCACGTGTTACATTCGCATTTGGACGGTAGCTTCCTTTGGCATCTTTGAGTAATGCATTTTTGGAAATTAAATAACGAAGACCCGGTTCATGGGAATGCCCTGAAAGTTCATTGGCTGATGCTAGCTGTGGTTGTATAAAAAGTAAGCCAACTACAGTCAGGAGCAATGCTATGATTGATAGTTTTTTCATATTTTTACCCTCTTAAACTTCTACACCATTTTAACAAAATTAATAGTGTCGGTTGTTTTTCTTTACTAGAATGTACAATTTTCATAATTAAATTACCTCTTATTTGATTCTATATAGACCCTTTACATACAAAAAACAATGGGATAAACTAAATTAATCTATCTCTTCAAGAAAACGTTCTGTATCTAATGCAGCCATACATCCTGTGCCTGCAGCAGTTATTGCTTGTCGATACTTTGTATCTTGCACATCTCCACAAGCAAAAACCCCCTTAATACTTGTTTCAGTTGTACCAGGTAATACTTCTATATAACCAGTTTTATCAGTTCTTAGTTGCCCTTCTAAAAAAGATGTATTAGGATTGTGACCTATTGCAACAAAAATTCCATTTGCCTCTAAACTTATTTTTTTCCCGGTTTTATTATCAAGTACTTCTAGGCTAGTTACTTTATTATTAGTTGTACTTACTTCTAAAGGAATTTTGTTTAATTGCCAAGAAATTTTTTCATTTCTTTTTGCTCGATCCTGCATTATTTTTGAAGCTTTTAATTCATTTCGCCGATGAACAATTACAACTTCTTTTGCAAACTTCGTTAGATATACGGCTTCCTCCATTGCAGAATCTCCTCCCCCAATAACAATCACTTTTTTACCGTTAAAGAAAAAGCCATCGCAGGTAGCACATGTACTAACACCATTACCTATATTTTCTAATTCTCCGGGAATATTCAATAATTTAGCAGAAGCACCAGTTGAGATTATTAGCGATTCTGTTAATATTTCTTCTTTATTGTTAATTTTCAACCTAAACGGCCTTTGAGACAAATCCACGCTTGAGACCCAACCACGTTTTATTCTCGTTCCAAACATTTCAGACTGTTTCCGCATATTTTTTATTAAATCAGGTCCATTAATACCCTCTGTAAATCCAGGGAAATTTTCAACTTCTGAAGTAAGAGTTAATTGCCCACCTGCTTGCTCACCTTCTATTAAAAGTGGATTTAGTTTCGCTCTTGATAAATAAATTGCAGCTGTTAATCCTGCTGGCCCTGATCCTAAAATAACTACCTTTTCCAAATTCAAAACCCCCAATTTTATTTTAAAATAAGAATAGAATTAAGTAAGAAAATTTCTCATCATAAGAAAAAATTTTTCTATCTCTATTCTTGATTAAGTTTTTCTTTGTAAAATTTAAATAATTTTTCATGTAAATATTTAGAATATGAATAAGTCAAATATGAAAAGAAAGGTTGCATTTTCATAGAGTTGCTCAATGAATATTGTTTATAGTAGGAGTTATTTTTTAATGAGAGCTCATATGAAAATTTATTAAAAGATATATTGTCTTCTTTCGCAAGAATTATCCCTATTAAAGCCTTTTTTAACAGATATGGATACCTCTCGTTTTTGTGTATATACTCAAATTCTTTTAATGTTCCAAAGCCAATTCGTATTCCTAATTCTCTATTAGATAATTCTTCAAGAACAGTATTCTCTTGTTCACTTAGAAACCTCATTTTTTTGTAGTCACATTCATATAACTTATTTACATCTGTTTCTGAAATTTCAAAAATAGAGTTCTCAATAATAATAGGTATTATTTTATTTACCAAATTATTTAGTTTTTCCGTTGTTACCTTCTCTTTTATAAATCTTATATATTCATTTACTTTTGTTACATTTTCTATCGATTCCATCTTTACTAAATCATCATTTAAATCAGGTAATATTTTCCGTTCAATTTTTTTAATAGTTACTTTTACATCAGTTTTGTTTAATTTCATTATTACCTGATTGTTTATATTAAGATTTATTAGTTGCCCCTCAAACAATTTATCAAATAATCCCATCCCAACTACAACGGGAATATTACTTTTATTAAATTTTTCATAATTGCTCTCGAAGTCTAATAAGACTAAGTCATGATTTTTAACTTTACCATCAATTTCACAATAATTTGCATACTTATTAACTAAATCATTCATTGCTTTTTTAACTTCATTTTCTAATTCCAATCTTAGAGTGGACATCTCTGGTAGATTTATTTCCTTTATATCATAAACTTTATAAATCTTAGAAATAAACATCTAGTAACACATCCCAATACATTAATTTTAAAAAGAATATCTCTTACTTTGCTTAAAATAAATAATAATTTTCAATATTATTTATCATCTTCGCAAAAATTATACTTATCAAGTTTTCTATATAGTGTAGCAAGTGAGATTTTCAATTCCTCTGCTACTTTACTTTTATCATGTTTGTAATCTTCCAGTACAAAGTAGCTTTCTAATATTTTTCTTTCATATTGGGAAATCATTTGTTCTAGACTTAAACCTGTATTTTCAGGCCCTGCTGATTGCTTTAGATAATCAGGTAAATCATGAAAACCAATTACAGGTGACTCAGCCATATTAACCATATACTCAATTGCATTTTCTAATTGCCTAATGTTTCCTGGCCAGGAGTATTGTATTAACCATTTTGCTAAATCGGCATTTAAGGTCATAATTTCTTTATTTAAGAGCTTACAATGCTTATGGATGAAATAGTTACAGAATAATTCAATGTCTGACTGTCTATCCCGAAGAGGCATTGTATACAAAGGAATAACATTTAATCGATAATATAAGTCTTCTCTAAAGCTACCATCCTGTAACATCGATTCTAAATTTCGATGAGTTGCTGCAATAACTCTAACATCGATTGGAATTGATTTTTTTCCACCAATTCTTTCAATTTTTCTTTCTTGTAATACTCTTAATAATTTTGGCTGTAATGAAAGTGGCATATCTCCAATTTCATCTAAGAAAATTGTACCCCCATCTGCTAGCTCAAATTTCCCCTTACTACCTTCCTTTTTTGAACCCGTAAAAGATCCACCTTCATAACCAAACAATTCACTCTCAAGCAATGTTTCTGGTATTGCTGCACAGTTTATTGCAACAAATTGTTTACTATTTCTAAAACTTTCATTATGAATTGCACGAGCAATCAACTCTTTTCCGGTTCCACTTTCTCCTCTAATTAAAACTGTAGAAGGACTATTGCTAACTTTTTTTGCTTTATTAATTAGATTTATAAGGCCATTGTCATTACCAATAATACTTCTAAAATTAATAGTCTCATTATCTATTAGCCGATTTTGATTTGGTAATTGCAGGGCTCTTAATTTTTTCTCCATTTCGATACTAAAATTAAATAATTTTTGGAGGTAAAATTCAGTATTCATCTTCACTTCTTCTTTATGTTCATTAGAAAAACCTATTATACTAATAACACCAATCGCTTTATGTTGATTATTTAATATTGGATAGGTAATTGACCCATATCCAACACAACTATCATTAAAGCTACAATTACTACAACCTAATTCACTTTTCTTTGAATCATAAACTATATAAGGTTCTAAGCTTTTAAGGACTTTTTGAACTAATGAATTTTTCCCTCCACTACCAAAGCGGTTCTTATAGCGACCTGTGCCACTTATGATTTCTCCATTTTCATCATGTACAATAACATCAAAATTGAGCAAATTTGAATAATCTTCTATAATGGAGTCTATTCCAAATTCATTTCTGATTTCTAGTTCAAATGATTTTACAAAATCAATTAAATTTGAGAATCTTTCTAACCTCATTACTCAGCACCCCTTAGCATATATATAAATAAGTATTTTAAAATACTATATCTGTGATAAGGCTTGTTGTAAATCATTTATAATGTCTTCTGAATCCTCCAATCCAGTAGACAAACGAATTAACCCATCAGTAATATTACATTTTAACCTTTCTTCACGTGGCATCGAGGCGTGAGTCATAGATGCAGGATGTTGAATTAGAGTTTCAGGATCACCTAAACTAAATGAAATAATTATCATCTTTAAAGAATTAATAAATTTTTTTGCAGCTTGATACCCTCCTTTTACTTCAAAAGATACTATCCCCCCCATTTCCTTCATTTGGATTTTTGCTAAATTGTATTGGGGATGGGATTTTAAACCGGGATAAATTACTTTCTCCACTGAGGAATGCTTTTCTAGATATTGAGCAATGTGCAATGCACTTTTACAATGTTGATTCATTCTTATGCTCAACGACTTTAAGCCCCTATCAATGAGAAACGCATCCCATGCATTGAGTACTTGTCCCAAATCACCAACCATATTTTTTTGCATCATCATAATAGAATCTCTATCTCCAATAATAAAGCCAGCAATTACATCTCCATGTCCATTTAAGTACTTTGTAGCACTGTGCACAACTATGTCTGCACCTAAATCTAATGGTCTTTGTAAATATGGCGTCATAAAGGTATTATCTATTATGACTTTAAGATCATAAGAATGGGCTAAATTTGCTAACTCACGGATGTCTAAAATTGTGAGACATGGATTTGAAGGTGATTCAATGTAAAGTACTTTAGTATTGCTGTTAATAGCTTTTTCAACTTCTTGTAAGTTTGAACAGTCAACAAAGTCTGTAGTAATTCCATATTTACTTGCAAAGGAAGTCAAAAATTTATAACTTCCACCATATACGTCTTTTGTACAAATAACATGATCACCGTTTTCAAGAAAAGCTAACAACGCACTTGATATAGCAGCCATCCCACTACTAACACCTAAAGCTGCTTCTCCATTTTCTAACATTGCAATCTTTTTCTCTAATTCTTGTGATGTTGGGTTACCATATCTTCCATAATAAGTCCCATTAATTTCACCTGAAACAGTCCCTATCGCAGTATCAATATCAGGAAATGAGTAACCTACTGCAGGAATTACTTTTGTAACTATTGGTCCTACTTTTTTTTCTAGTATATCTTGACCATGAATCAACTTTGTACTATCTTTCCAATTCATTTCCAATCTCCTTTTTTTCAACAAATGTATTTTCTGTATTTAATTTATGAATGTCGTAGATTTATTACTATAAGGAACTAAATACAATCCTATTTTCTCAAGTTTGAAAAAATAATTATCATTAGATAACAAAACTTTGCAAAGTAATGTCACTATCTTTGTTACTCAATATTTCTAATTTCTTAACTTGTGCAATCACTTCAATTTCAACTAGTACATCTTTAGGAAGGCGAGCCACTTCTACGCAGGAGCGTGATGGTTTATGAGTAGAAAAGTATTCAGCATACACTTTATTGAAAGTTGCAAAGTCATCCATATTCTTAATAAAAACCGTTGTTTTTATTACTGTTTCTAATGATGCCCCAGCTTCCTTCAAAACAGCCATCAAATTTTTAAAAACTTGATGTGTTTGTTCCTTTATGCCACCCTGGTGTATATCACCTTCAAAAGTTAAAGGAATTTGACCAGAACTATAAAATAAATCATTCACAACAATACCTTGAGAATACGGCCCAATTGCTGCAGGTGCATTTTTCGTTTGTATTATTCGCATATTTATCCTCCTGTTATAATTTTCAAACAATATTAGTATTATTATTAATCTCCAAAGATATAAACTGTTTTAAAAGCTGTTCAAAATGTTTCAAAGCATTCTCAATAGGCTCAGGCTTTGATAAATCAACGCCTACATTTTTTAATAAGTCTAGCGGATTATCTGAACTTCCGCTCTTTAAAAAATCTATATAATTTATTAAAGTAGTTTCATCTCCGCTTAATATCCTTCCTGCTATATGGATAGCTGCTGCAAACCCGGTTGCATATTTATAGACATAAAATGGTCGATAAAAATGTGGAATTCTTGCCCAACCGTATTGTACTTCTTCATCAAATTCAATTTCATTCCCAAAATATTCTCGGAATAACGATTCATAAATTTCACAAAATACTTTTTCATTTAAAGGTTTACCTTCCTCACTATATTCATGAGTGATTTTTTCAAATTCCGCAAACATAACTTGGGTGAAAAAGGTACTTTTATATTGATCGATAAAGTGATTAATGAGATATTTCCTTACTTCCAAACTTGTTTCGTTCTCAAGTAGATAATGTATTAACAATACCTCATTCACTGTTGACGCAACTTCTGCAACAAAAATACTATAATATGCAGAGATCCGTGGCTGGAACTCATTTGAGTACCAAGAATGCATTGCATGGCCTAATTCATGAATCAGTGTAAACATACTATTCAAATCATTGTGATGATTTAATAATACAAATGGATGAACTCCATAAACTCCCAAATTGTATGCTCCTGGTTTCTTTCCGGGTACTTCTCGAACGTCAATATAACGGCAATCCTTAAAATTTTTCAAAATACTTACATAATCTTCTCCTAGAACTTCTAATGCCTTTAAAACAGTTTCATAAGCCCTATCATATGAAATGTTTAATTTCACTCCTTCAACAAGGGGTGCAGATAGGTCATATTGTCTTAGGTCTTCCAAACCCAACTTTTGCTTTCGTATTGACATGTACTGATGTAGTGGTGCGATATTCGATTTTGTTGCCAAAATCAAATTTTCATAAACCTCTTTAGGTATCAAATCCATATATAAACTTTTTTCTAAAGCAGACGGATAATTTCTTAAACGAGCAATTGTTACATTATTTTTTATACTTGCTGAAAGAGTAGAAGCAATAGAATTTTTCAACTGCAAATAAGGTTTATAGTATGCTTTGTATGCTTCTCTTCTTTTATTTCTGTCTTCATCATCGATCATTTGGGAATACATGCCACGCGAAAGCTCCACTTTTTGACCATTCTCATCTGTTATCTTTCCAAACTTTATATCAGCATTACTTATCATGTTATAAATATTAGCTGGACTTGATAAGGCATCACCCAGATTAGATAAGATTTCCTCTTTTTCTTTACTTAATATATGTTTTTTAAAGCGGATGGAATCATAAAGATCTTTTTCAAAATAATTCAACCTAGCATCTTGATTTATAAACTCTTTTATAGTGCACTCTTCAAATGTAAGCAAAAGAGGCTTGAAAAATGAGGTAGCTGAACTAAACTTAACAGATAACTGCTTTGCTTGATCAAGCAACGATTGTGCATAAACATCACGTGTGTCAATATCTGCTTGGAGCATGCTGTATGCAAATACAAGATTTAATTTACTTAATACTTCTTCTGCTAAAGACATATATTGATAAAGAGACTCGCCATTATGGATTTTGCCATCAAACTTAGGCAATTTTTTAATCATATCTTCTATCCAGCGATAATCGTTATCCCAGTCTTCCTTTGTATGATAGATATCTTGGAAGCACCACTTCTCTTGCTCGGGGACTTCATTCCTGTTTTTATATGTTACTGACATTTTATCAAACCCCTCTTTTTTAATATATTTCAGTGAGTTCCTCAAATACTAATCAATATTCATTTACCATTACCACCTTTCATTTATTTAATATGCAAAAACCATGCCACTTTTAAAATATTTACAAAATCCATATAAGTTAACCAAAGAAACTAAATATGAAGCTTCTAAATATGTATTCCCAGTCTTAATTTTCTCACTATAGACAATTGAAAAAGGTTGTTTAGAGGAAAAGGGGGAAAAAAATACAAACAACTTCCCTACCACATTCTCATTATTGAAATATATTTTGCAATAATGAAAACACACATTTATTTGTTTTCAAACTCTAAGTGAATAAAAATAAATTAGAATATTTCAAACGGAGAAGATAGATAAAAATATCATAATGAAGTTACTAATAGAAGGTAGTACTATATATTTTACTAAGAAAGACAATAAATTCCTATTAACTCTATTTGTATAGGAAATAATATATCAATTAAAATACATAATATATTTTATAAACTAAGTTGGATATATCCTATCTTTAAATAAATTTATTTGAACTAATCATTTTCTATACTCAATATAAATAAAATAAAACCCAGCAGCATTAATGCAAACTGGGTTTTACTTAGTAAATAATATTGTTTTAGATTATTTAAGAGCCTTAACTGCATTTATAAATTCTTCTGCTCTTGGGGAAGCACTAGCATTTATTCCGAATGGTCCATGAACTTCAAACATAATTATGCTATTGGATTGAGCCAGTGTTACATACCCATCTTTCTTCGCACTATTATATTCCTTTTGAAGAGTTTGATCCATATTATTTAAATCATACCAATAAATCTCAACGTTTTCATCCATATATTTAATCGCATCTGAGCCAATCCCACCAACTTTACTAATCTTTGCACCTTCTTTTACTAAATCTAGTTTTACGAAATAATCATTTAAATCATCAAGAGTCATTTCTGCAAGAGGCTTAGATTGTTTTTCACTATCAGCTGATTCAGAATCCTTTGTTGTTTTATCAGTAGAACTATCTTCTGTTGTGGGTACTGTATCAGTCTTAGGACTTTCAGTTTCAGTTTGTTCACTGCACGCCGCAAGAATCAGAAATAATCCAAATGCTAAAAATAGTATATTACTTTTTTTCCCAACTTTCATAATATTCCTCCTCATTATCTCCTCGTAACAATTAATTAATAATAGTGCTGAGAGATTTTTTCTTTTAACTGTTCAGTATTCATTAATCCTACGACTCTTTCAATTACTTCTCCATCCTTTATAAAAAGAAGTGTAGGGACAGCCATAACACCATATTGCTCACCTAAATTGGGATATTGAGTAGTATTAATTTTAATAATTTTAATAAATGGTAACTCGTTATTAATTTCATCTAAATTTATTGCAAGAAATTTACAAGGATTACACGTTTCTGAATAAAAATCTATTATTCCAAAGCCCTCTTGTTTTAATTCTTTTAAATTTTCAGTATTTGCTTCATAAATAGTCATTCCATGTTCCCTCCGTCTTTTTGTTTTGTTACAAGAAAATAGATTATTATAAATAAAATATTAGATGTACTTTAACATTACAAATGTAAAGGTAATGAAAAATCGAATAATTGAGTTTGTTCATTAATTTTATTTTCATTACCTACAACACATAAAGGTTGTTTTCCTTCCATAGCTTTGAACACTTTGCTTAGGGATCTTAAATCTTCAACTGTTGTTTTTAATATCTCTTCCCTAACTTTAGCTCGCATTTCATAGGTATTATTAATAAAGTAGTTAGTATCTGCTCTTTCTCCCTTTAATCTAGCATTCATTGGTTTATCTAAATCTGCTATAGTACCAATAATATATCTTTGCAATTCTGCTTTTGTTAAGTCTAAATTTTCCACGAAACTGCTTGTTTTGTTAAAAATCTCTAATGTTTCAACCAAATTTGGATCCCGATAAGAATAGAAGTTTAAATTACCATTAATAGAGATGTTTATCCCACCTCCATAAGCACCTCCTTTAACTCTTAAATTCTTCCATAAGTAAGTCAAATTCAATATCTTTGCAAGTACCAACATGTGTCCAGAATATTCAAAACCAGCTTCTTTAAAATTCCCCCCTTGAACCACATGTACAACTGAATTACTATTTGTATACGCTTCTTTGCTTATTTTTTCCTTTAAATATAAAGGAACTGTTTTGCGAATATTACCTGCTGGAAGGTCTAATTTACTTAAAGAATTAGAAAATACTGTCATAACACTTGTATCACCTGTTAATCCCACAACTAGATTGCTTTTAGAAAACAAATTAATTGCTATTTCTTTCAACTTTTCTACCATTGATTCATAACGCTGTTCAAATTCATTTTCAAGTTTAATAAGGAACTGATAAAAAGTAATACCGCTCAAATTTTCATTTAAATATCCTGCAGCCGATAAATTACTGTTAATCCGCAGAGATGCAAATATATTTCCATTATTATTTAATTGATTTTTCATATTACTTACCATATTTCCGATAAGTTCCTTAACTTTACTCTTATCCTCGAAAGATGTTTCCGTTAGGATATGATGAACGAGTTTTAATGACTTGGTAATATTTTCATATGTCGTTCTTATTTTTACAGCTACTTTATGGTGACAACTTTCAATAGTCTCTGAATATAGATGGTTATCTATTGCTAGTTTTCCGATTTTCAATGTTATTTCACTTGCTAAATTATCACTAGTATATTTTGAGGTTCCTAATTTCCCTAATAATTCAGTAAACAATCTATAGTAAGATAGATCTTCCTTTACTTCCCCGACATTAAAGTATAGATTGTAGTAAACTACCTTTTTGGTTTGATGGTTATGGAACAATAGATTGAATCCATTGTTTCTGATTTCCTTCAACGGCAAATGAAGAGGTTGCGGATTAATCTCTGTTATTAGTAAATTAGGAAGAGTCGCCTTTGCCTCATTACTATCAGCAGTAGATTGAAACTTACTCAATTTAGCGTTTTCCTCAATTATTGATTCTATATCATCTCTGTCTACACTATTTTTGATCATCTCAAGCTTTTGTTGTTCATCTTCAATTTCTTCTTTCGCAATTTGCTTTGATGGACTGCACACTATAACTGCAGAGTGTTTACTATTTAATAAGTGTTCTTCAATAAAGTTTTCAAAATACCTTTCACTTACACTTAATTTTAGTTCTTCTATTGAATTTTCATATTTAAATGAATCAAAAAGCGATTTCTGAGCAATCCAATTTGATGCAGCCTTAATTCCATAAGTTAGCCCTGATGGAAATACTCCGTAGTCTGCCTCCCTTAGTTCAAATTCAGTTGAGATAAGAGCTGATTCAATTAATTCTTTATCAATCCCATCCTTCACCAATTCTTGTAAGGTTTCCTGTACCACTTTAATAAAATTTTCTTTATTTTTTACTTCACTGTTGCTTGCACAAATTGCAAAAAGTGGGTGTTTTAAAGAATAGTCAACATAGCCAATAACATCTTTCCCTAATTTTTCTTCCAATAATCTTTTTCTTAAAATCCCTGAGTTTCCTTCTAAGAGTAATTTATATAAAACAATTAATGTTACATTTAATTTTTTATCATCTAGATCCTTAACCTTATAAGCATAAGATAGGAATGTACTCTCTTCTTCTATTTGCTTTTCAGAAATCGGGTACGCACTTTTAATCTCAATAAATTCTCCAACCTGAAAATCATCTTGCTCTGGAGGGATAACTTCTCTATGCTCAAATTTGCTAAGTACTTCATCTATTTGTTGTAATCCCTCCTCAATATTCACATCACCATAAAGGTAAACTAGACAATTTGAGGGGTGATAATATTTTTGATGCGCCTCTAATAGTTTTTCATAGGTTAAACTAGTAATATGTTGCGGATCCCCTCCTGAAACAGTAGCGTACGGTGTAAACGGATATAATGCTTTAAACATTGAATGTATCAAGCGTTGCTGAGGTGAAGACAAAGTTCCTTTCATTTCATTATAGACAATGCCTTTGTAAATAAACTCTTTCTTATCTTCCCTATATGCTAAATGCCAACCCTCCTGTTGGAAAATCTCCTTTTGTTCATACAGTCTTGGGAAAAATACTGCATCCAAAATAACATCGATTAAATTGGATAAGTCCTTTGAATTAACACTTGCTAAAGAATATAAAGTTTTATCTGGATAGGTAGAAGCGTTTAAGTATGTTTTCATGGAGCCTTTCATTAATTCAACCATAGGCTCCTTAACTGGGTATTTCTTTGAACCACTTAATACGCAATGCTCCAGAATATGAAAAACACCTGTATCATTTTCTGCGGGAGTTTTAAATCCAATTGAAAATGCTTTATGTTCATCTTCATTTCTTACATAAACCAAATTTGCACCTGTTTTAATATGTTTCATTAGAAAAACAGTACCACTAATTTCTTGTATTTTTTCTTTTTTATCTACTTTAAATCCGTGATAAAGTTCATTTACTTCCATTATAATCCTCCAGTTAATAGTTAGAAATTTACAAAGAAAAACAATTGTGAATTTTAAATAGTAAGGCTACCCGCTTTATTTTTATGCAATTTAACAAAGCCATTGTAATAATTATTTGTTTCACATAAATCATTATGTTTTCCTTCTGCAACAACTTTTCCATTTTCAAGAATAACTATGTTGTCTGTACCTTGAATAGATTTTAAATTATGTGCAATTTTAATGATTGTTTTTCCTTTCATTAAATGCTCAAGCGCATCGTTAATGTATGTTTCAGATTTAGCATCTAAATTACTTGTTGCCTCATCTAATAACAAGTATTCTGGATTTAGAATTAGTGCTCTCGCAATCGCAATTCTTTGTTTTTGGCCACCAGAAAGCCTACCTCCAGCTTCCCCTACTTCAGAATCATAACCATCTGGGAATTTTTGAATAAATTCATAAGCATTTGCAAGCTTTGCTGCTCTGTTAAGCTCTTCCTCTGAAACCTCTCTTCTAACACCATAGAGAATATTGTCTCTAATAGTACCTGAAAGAATTGGACTGTTCTGAGATACATACACCATCATTCTTCTCCATTCATCTAGATGAATCTGGCTCACATCATGTGATCCAAAGTTGATTGATCCACCATTAGGCTCATAGTACCTAGCAATAAGGTTAAAAATAGTAGATTTACCAGTTCCGTTTTTCCCTAATATAGCTGTAACCTTACCTCTTGGAATAGTAAAACTGACATCTTCCAATATTAGTTGATCATTATAACCAAAAGATACATTTTCAAAAGTAATATCTTCTTTTAATGATCCAATCGATAGCTTCCTTTTAACTTCTTCTTCCTCTACTTCCAGTAACTTCGCTATATTTGCTGTAGCACCTTGAGCGCCTTTCACTGTCTGAAATTGCGTTAATAGTTCATATAACCCAGGGAGCATAATTAAAGATAAATTTTTAAATGTAACCAAATCGTTAGTCTCAAAAGTCCCATTTCTAACATAAAAGGCACCTAAAACAAAAATAATAATCATAGAGAGGGTGGTAATAAGGCTCCCTACTATTGTTTGAACAGTTCCCATAAACGTTTTATATAAATCAGCTTTGTATCTTGTTTTTATTGCTTTGATACCTTTGACCATCTCTTCATCTTCTGTGGCTTGTGCTTTTACATATTTCATGTTGATTAGATGTTCAGAAAAGTAATTTGTCATTACACCATAAGTATGGAAAAACTTAAATTGAATTTTAAATTGAATGCGCCCAACAAACCAAAATATGAAAAGTGTCAATGGTATCATCAATGCATATGTCTTTGTCAGAGTAGGGTTTAATAAATACATACCAAATAATGCACCCAGAAAACTGTAAAAGGAAGCAAAAATACGAGTTAGAATACTTGTTACACTACTTGCAGCAGTTGCATCATTAGTGACCCTAGAAACCAAACCGCCAGACTTTTCCTCTTGGATCACACGCATTTTTGTTCTCAGTATTTTAGTTAATAAAACAGACCTTAAGCGTTTATTTACTTTCTGATCGGCAAAAAGGGTAGCTCCTTCTTGCACTATCGTCATTAAAATAGTAAGGAGCGTCAGACCTATAAATACATAAAGTGCATTATCTTCGAAAAATTTACCTATTTGAATTTTTGTTTGAATTTGAGCTAGTTTTAGAGATATCCAAGCTAAAATTAAACCAGATAAAAATGATACAATATATAATATCCAAGGTATTTTTATCTTTTTAAAAATCTTAAGAAAGAGCTTCCACTCCATTTTTGCTGCTTCTTTGGAATTTTTCATTTACTCACTCCTCTCAATGCATATCTGTGATCTCACGATAAAACTCATTTTTTTCTATTAATTTTTCATGCGTACTCACAGATGTAATTTTACCGTTCTCTAAAACAATTATTTCATCGGCGATTAGCATAGAGTTTGGATCGTGGGTAACCATAATGACAGTTCTTCCCTTCATTAGATTTTTCAGGCCACTTAAAACCTCCTCTGCAGCATTGGCATCTAAATTAGCAGTTGCTTCATCTAGTAATAGATACTTTGGATCTTTCAGAATTGCTCTAGATATTGCTATTCGTTGCTTTTGACCACCAGAAAGTTTATTACCCATTTCGCCTACCTCAGTATCAAAACCATTTTTAAACTTTAATATAAATTCGTATGCATTTCCAAGCCTTGCTGCAGCAATTAATTCATCTTCATCTACAACTCGGTTAATTCCATAAAGAATGTTTTCTCGTATGGTTCCTGACATGACTCCACTATTCTGAGAAACATATGTAATGGATTGGCGATATTCTTTCAGATTATAATTCATAATATTTTGGTTTCCAATTTCAATATCTCCCTCCACTGGTAGATAAAAACGATCGATTAAATTCAGAATGGTCGTTTTTCCACAACCACTCAATCCAACCAATGCAGTAACATTTCCTGCCTTAAATCTGCATGAGACATTTTCTAATACTTGCTGTTCTCCAAATTTAAAGGAAACATTATTAAGTACAATATCCCCTTCCATTTTCCCAACACTTTTACTTGAATAATATTCTTCCTCCACGTGCTCCATTAGACGGCTAATTCTATCAGTTACACCTTGTGCACTTTTTATTTCCTTCCACGTTCCAGCTTTGGAATTAACAATATTAACCAAATTACCAACATAGAGAAAATAAGCTGTCCACATTGTTGTTGTAATATCACCATCATTTAATAGAGCTATTCCTACAACTACTATTAACACTGTTTGAATTAAGTTAATTAAAGAAAATGCAGGAATAAAGAACATACCTACCACACCACTAGATATATTGGCTTTATACAACTTTCTAATAGCGTCTTTCCCACGCTCAGTTTCTTTTTCTTCATTAGCAAAGGATTTAATTAACGGTACATTTGATACTAATTCTGCAAGTACTTGCGTTAATCTGGATACTCTATATTGTTCTCTATTATTAGTTTTATAAAGTAATCTTCCAAAAATATAGCTGACTAAGATAAGGACAGGAATAAATACAAAAATTGAATACATCAATTTTACGTCGTAACTGGCCAACTGTTTAGCTGTTTCATAGAATAAATAAAGCGTTGTAATTTCTCCAATCAAAGTTCCCACAACTAATCTACTAACAACTTCAGTATCTGTGGTAATACGGCTTACCATGTCCCTCGGCTTACTTTTATCAAAAAAGCCTACGGGTAAATGGAGCATCTTCCCCCATATCATTGTTCTTAAATTCATATCGATTTTTGCCTCTGCAATACCTTTTGGAATTCCAGATAATTGGCCAATCAAAGTTGAGGCAACGGTTGCGAATACTAATGATACAACAAGACTCACACTCACGTTCCCATTAAATAATTCAGCAGTATAAGAAGGGGCTTTAATCCCGATTTTTATAGCAATGATACCAGTGATGATATAAATCCCAATCCATAAATATGGTAGTTTGGATTTCCATATAAGTTTTATGAATCTTTTCCATACTCCTTTATTAGGATTTTCTTCTCTCCTTTTAGAATTTACTTTTCTCTCTTTTCTAGTTTTAATTTTTGGCACCCCATTCTCCCCATTCATTCCATTATGAATTCTTCTCAGGCTGACTTCGCTTTTTGTTTCTTTCCTACTTATCTAGCCGTTTTAGATAGTAAAAGAACTACGGAACTACTTTCTTAAGAGTAGATTAAACATTCAGAATATTATGGTTGCTAGATATCGTTTTTGAATCTATTTATTAAAACACTCCTTTCACTAATTAAATATTGCAATATCTATGCCAAGTTTATTAATAGAGATTTAAAATTCTAAAGTTTCAGTTAAAAATGGTCCCTTTTTTATTTTTTTCATTATTGTTTATTACTAGATTGTTAAATAATGATTGTCTAAATTCTCACGAATGAAAAGTAGAATTATCATTAGTGAGAATTGACCTTTATTTATGTTATTGAAACGAATTTAATTGTTGGCACTACCATCACATCAAACTTATCACCTCTATTAGGAAAATGAATAATATTTATTTTAGAAGTAGTAATATAAGGGGGATCTACCATTTAAATTATGTGCCAATGTTTTACAAGGGCCACATGTGTCAGACTAAAAATCTACCAGAACAAATCCTTCACCTATTAATTTCTAAACATTAATATTCTCATCATATTTTGTCATGAACCATTTAGATATTATTTTATTATTGTTTATTTTAATATATTTCTATAAGAAAATGATTCTTTAACCAAATTGGTGATTTTTTCTTGAGCAAAAGCTGAATACGAGTAAACTAGATAATTAAAAAATGGAAGCAGTTTTTTTCGATCACTCATTGAATAATTCTTATAATAATCTTTAAATTCAAAAGATTGCTCATAAGTGGATTCATCCAAGTTGAAATTATCTTCACTAGCCAAAAAGAATCCTATTAAAGCTCGTTTAAGCATGATTGGATATCTCTCATTCTTATATACCTCCTCAAATTTCTCTAATGACGGCATACCAATTCTTTGCCCTATTTCATTATCTGTCATCTCCTCTAGAACCATGCCCTCTTCTAAACTAAGAAATCTCATTTTTGACAAATCGCCTTCAAATAATAAATTTACATCATTTTCAGAAATTATGAATTCAGATTCTTCTCTTACCTTAGAAAGAAATTCAGAAGCAACTTCAAATGCTTTCTCATTTACCATTGTATAAAATAGATTTGTTTTGTAATCTTCTACAGTTACGACTTTATCTATACATTCTAATTTTATTAGATCATTAGTTAATTCAGGTAGAATCTTTCTCTTAATTTCTGTTATGGTAACTTCTATTTCATCTCCATTAAAATTAATCATATATTTTTTAGTCGGAATAAAATTTATAAGTAATTCTTCAAAACCTTTATCGAATAACCCAGTACCCACTACAACAGGTAAATTTTCCTTATTAAATTTTGTATTAGTACTTTTTAATTTGAGGTTTACAAGATCTCCTACTTTTACACCATCATTTGTTTTCTTATACTCGGAATGCTTATTGAGTAGTTTACTTATTGAATTAATAATTTGGTTTTCTATTTCAACCATTTGATCTGATATATCCAAATTATCAATTTTTCTAAGACCGTTTATTTTTATAGCTTTTGATTTAAACATAATATTCACTCCTATAATTTTTTTCCTTACAATGTTTTAAAAAACATTAGAAAGACCTCAATTATTTCTATTAACACGATTGAAGCCTGCAATGATAACACCAAATATTGGGCATCTTAGCGAAAATTTTCAATACTATCTCCTTTCTTTTAAATTAAATGCAATAATCATGCCAAAACACAATCATTTTTTCATTATGAATAAAATCATTGATTTTTTTAAACGTTTCTTAATCTTAAATTATTTTAAAGTGGTTCTTTTTCTTAAATTTGAAAGAATAATTATCATTTTTGAGAAGTGAAAATATAAAAAAATGATTATAAAAAGGACTTACCTTTCCTATACTCACAATTACGAATAGCCGTTTATCCGAAAAGAAGTCAGATAAACAGCTATTTTGCACTCTTCACTTGGGAATTTATCGACCAAGGTATGTAAACGTTTATTATCTCTGGCTGCCATGGAACTGTAAATGTGGCAGCTCTTCATTACCGTCACTACGTATTGATAAAAGTTGAAACAATTCGTTTAGCTGTTTCAGCCTAACTTAAACAGAGCACATTCGCACCAGGTACTTTACTAAAAAATCCAATTCTTTAGAACTGATTATATCTGGGCGAATCGCAATTTCAGATGAATTATTACCCTCAATTAGACCATTGATCAGAAAAGTTTTAAAATCGAAGCAATACTATTTAATGGGTTCAACAGCTTTAGGTAAAAAAATTGGCTATAAATTTCTTTGATTTTCGGTGTTTAATCGGTGAAAGATGCTTAAACGGAGGTTCTAAGTGATACAATTAAAAGTTAACCAAAGAAATCCAAACCATTTTGTACAATACAGTGTTTTATCCCTTAGGAACTAATTCTTTTAAAGAGTCTTTTTAGAGTGAAAATGGATTAAATAAGAAGTTTGTGGGAAGGTTATTGAAAATGTACGGTCACCATCAACTTTATCGGAACAGGTTATCCCAAAAACGAAGATTTTGTGTACGGTGTTAAACCTTAAGTTGATAGGCATGTTGCAAAATTCCTCATAGAATAAAGATATAAGAGTTAATCAATTAATTTAATCAACATATCATGGTACGAATTACTAAATTTTTTGCTGTTTCCGTATTATCAACTTCTAGAAATATATTTGAGTTTACATTATTACTTATGAATAGCCGATGAATCATAAGCTAATCCATGGTTCCATAATCAAAAAAGGTAAGAGGATGTTTACTTACTTGTTCTATTGTTACTATAAAAGCATGATCTCACAAAAAGAATGATAGAATTATTATTAACGAATTGATGATGTGTTTCAGTTAGTACAATACAAAAGTCAACTTCTTTATTAATGACCTTGGTTAAATGTCATTAGAATGGCCCGTTATAGGTTTTTATTCTGAAATCCTAAAATTTAGATTTAAAAGTAGGTAAAATTTTAGGGAGAATATTGTTTGAAATTGACATAGTACTGATTTTAACTTCTCAAATTATAGGCTCTACATTTTTGCGTCTGGCTCTGTAATTGTAGTTACTTTTAGTGTGTCTATATTTTTTAAGGTTTCTTGTTTGTATTTAGGGTAATATATACAGGAAATTTAATTAATACTGTATCATCACGTAACTTTATTCAAGATGTGCTTTTGCAAACAGGATATAATAACCAATACTCATTCACATTTGATATTCTTCCTTATTTTACTTTTCCAAAACACCATATAGTGTTTTACCAGTCAAACTTCACCACAATTTTCCCCTTAACTCTTCCATTCATAACTTTTTCAACCGCAGTATTAATTTCTTTATCAGAATATACTTTTTGTATTATTACTTTTAATTGCTCCTCTTCTATAAACTTTGAAATAACTTCAAGTTCTTTACGGTTGGATAAAGTAAGAAACGAATGGAAAGAAACCTTGTGTTTTTGAGCTTTTTTTCTCATGCTATATGTGGCTACTTTTAAAAAGAACTGTGTTAATTTTCCTCTACCTGAAGCGACAGCATAGGAGGGGGTTGGTAAATAATTTATTGTTGCTATTTTTCCACCTTTTTTTACAATATTAAAAGAAAGCCTAAGATCATCACCTCCCTGCATATCTAAAACAGCATCTACATCCGACAAAACTTCATAAAATTTTTCGGTTTTGTAATCAATAAATTCAATATCTCCAAAATCCTTCAAAAAGCGCGTGCCATCTTTGCTAGCAGTTGTATACACTTTAGCTTGCACCATTAAAGCCAGCTGAATGGCAACATGTCCTACTCCACCAGCACCTCCTGTTATTAAAATTGACTGTTTTTTTTGTAACTGAATCCAGTCAAACAGTCCCTGATAAGCCGTTAAAGCTACTAGAGGAACTGCAGCTGCCTCCGTTAAAGTAAGATTACTAGGTATTTTTGCGATGTCATTTTCTCCCACAAGTACAAATTCTTGAAACGATCCGGGTGTATCATCTGGAGAACCCGATATTGGAATTCGTCCATAAACCTTATCTCCTACACTAAATTCATGTATTTCTGATCCCACGGATTCAATAATTCCCGAAAAATCATGCCCCAATGTTAACGGCATTTTATATCGAAGTATTACTTTTGCAGTTCCTTTTCGAATTTTATAATCAACCGGATTTATACTGGCAGCATGTACACGAACAATGATTTTATCTTTTTGAATTTTTGGCTTGCTTATTTCATTCATTACTAACGGCTCGTATTCTCCGTATTTGTTTATTTGATATGCCTTCACTTCATTCTCTTCCTCTCAACAAACATTTTACTAACTTTTTGTCTAGTACTTTTATTCATATTATTCAGCTATAAACTCTAATAAATATTATCATTCTTAAACATCGTGAGTTTTTCCTTGGAATCACATTTGATTTCAAAATTCTCTTTAATAATTTGAGACTATTACTATTAACTGATGGATGTAGAAAAATTTAAGCTAAAAATTTATCCCTTTTCAATAATTGTTTTTTTATGTGTAAATTCATCAAAACTGTTTTTTCCATGGTAGTGTCCAATACCAGATTGACCTACTCCACAAAGAGATACTTCTGTTAGAAATTTTGCTTTTAATGATTCATCTTCTGAAAACAAGTATAAAGCCAATGATTTTTCTCTTTTTTACTTCTTCTTGAAATTTTTCGCCCTCATATGAAATTATGGGAAGTAATTGCCCGAAAATTTCTACTTTCATTAATACATCATCCCATTCAACATCGCCAATTACAGGTTGTTTATCATAAAAAACCTTCATATTATGGCTTTGCTTTCATTTTTATATCACATACGTCAAAAGTAACTCCAAGTATGTGCTACTACACTTCAGAATAGTTTTATTGATTCATAGCATTGATTAAAAGATTAGCAACTGCTTTTACAGAAAAAGGATTTTGTCCTGTGATTATTCTTCCGTCTTGAATAGCGAATTCACTATAAGCTCTTTTCTTGTTGAAATAAGCCCCTCTTTCTTGAGCAACTTTTTCACTAAAATAAGGAACTTTATTTTTTTTACCCGCCAAACATTCCTCTGTAGTTGTAAATCCAGTTATATTTTTTCCCTTTATTAAATAGTTACCTGAATCATCTTTCAGCTCTAGAAGCCCTGCAATACCATGACAAACCGTAGCAATATATCCTCCGGAATTGTAGATTTTCATTGCGATTTTTTGAAGATTTTCATCTTTAGGAAAGTCCCACATAACCCCATGACCGCCTGTGTAGTAGATGGATTTATACTCTTCAGAACATATTTGATTTGGATTTAAAGAATTAGATAATGCTCTTTTTCTAAAATCTTCCGAATCATATATACTAAAGTCACTATCATTAGCATACTTCATACTTCTTGGATCTAATGGAACAAAACCACCTTTTGGACTGACATAATCTACTGTATATCCTGCTTTTAGAACTTCTTCAACAAATTCTGTGGCCTCACCAAGCCACAAACCAGTAGCCTCGTTATAATTTTCGTAATGTGTAGTATTGGTTAAAACTACTAATATTTTTTTCATTTTTCCTCCCGATACATCGAATAATTTCCCAAATTGAAATTGTTATATTTAACAATTATTTTCATCACTTCATAATAATTCACAATGAGTTTCCAACATAAAAATAAGTTGTTTCATTTGATCTACGGGTCTTTTTAGCGTAATAAAATAAATGTGTTCCGTACCTTTTTTTCGAAATGAAACAACACCGCATTGCTTTAGCAATTTTAAATGATGAGAAACCGTTGGACGTGATAACTCGATTTCTTCTGTAATATCGGTTACAGACATCCCTTCGACTTTTTTTTCAGCTAACAATAGTATTATCATTTGCCTATTCTCATCATTCAACACATTAAATATAGGCGATAACTGTCTAAAAAGAGACATGTTTTCTTGTGTTTTCATATCATTCATAAGATTTCACTCTTTCTTTCATTTTTATCGTAATAAATGTTTAAACTTTTAAACATTTGAACGTATTGTATTTCATAAAAATTGTAATGTCAATTGAAAAAGATTCAATAATATTTATTGTTGATGGAAAATTAATGTACTGTGATAAAAAAAGGACATCCTCACCAGCAGGTATAGTCTGTCCAGAATAAAGCAGAAATCAATTATAAGTGATACGAAATAGATAATTTAAAATGTGTTATATGGAACGGTTTATAAATCTGATTCTTTTTGCACTAGAACCCGATGAGGCGATGCCCCCTTAAGAGATAACAATTACAAAGAAGTTGTTGAGGATTTTAATCCACACTACTATCACCGATTCAAACTGTCCAACCATTTTAAGTGTTTAAAAAAACAAATCCAGTAACAATGCTAATCCAAAAGCAATCAAAGATAAAAGCGTTTCCATAACAGTCCATGTTTTAAAGGTTTCTTTTACACTTAAACCTAAATATTCTTTCACCATCCAAAAACCGGAATCGTTCACATGTGAGAATATAAGGGATCCTGCTCCGGTCGCAATGACGAGCAACTATCTATTAACGCCAGTCATATTTTCAACAATGGGAGCAACGATTCCAGATGCAGTCGTTAAGGCAACGGTTGCTGACCCAGTGGCCGCCCGTATAAAGGCAGCTACCAAAAAAGCTAGAATTATAGGTGAAACATACAAGTTACTTGATAAATTGGCTATGGCATTCCCTACTCCACTATCGATGAGAATTTGCTTGTATCCGCCACCAGCACCCATGATCAGTAGAATGGTCGCTAACGGCATTAAACATTCTTCAGATAATTTACTAATTTTCTTTTTGGTCATCCCTTGATGAAATCCTAGTGTAAAGAAGGAGACAAAGACAGAAATTAATAATGCTATTAAAGGATTACCAAGGGCCTTCATTATACTCTGAATGTTTTCCCCAAGCGGAAATGCGTTACTTACAACTGATAAAATCATGATTAGAACAGGAAGTAGGACTGTGAAGAGAGAAACTCTAAAACTAGGGAGCTTTTCATATGTTATTTCAGTAACAAATAGAGTTGGTGTTCCCATAGGTTTCACTCGTTTATCTATCCATTTGCCGAAGATTGGACCCGCAATCACGGCTGTTGGAAGCGCAATTATTATAGAATATAATAGTAATTTACCTGTGTCGACATGGTAGGCTGAAACGGCAAGCATCACCCCCGGATGCGGAGGTACGAGACCGTGTACGATTGACAAGCCCGCAAGTACTGGAAGACTGACAAACAAAATCGATTGTTTAGAACTCTTCGAAATTGCAATTACCAATGGCAATAAGATAACAAGTCCAACCTCAAAGAAAACAGGGATACCAATAATAAAGCCCGAGAAAAGCATGGCCCAATGAATATTTTTGACTCCGAGTTTTCTTATAAGGCTATTGGCTATTTGATACCCTCCCCCAGAATCCGAAAGCATTTTCCCGAGAATCGTACCAAGTCCAATAATTCCGGCTAGGTTTCCTAGCACAGCTCCCACTCCAGATTCATATGAAGTAATCAACTGGTTTATTTCCAAACCTGAAAATATTCCAAGAAATAGACTGGCAACCAGCAAACTGATAAATGGATGCCATTTAAACAAAGATACACCTATTATAATGACCCCTATTGATAAAACCGTAAGTACAAGTAAGAAACTATCAGACATAACTTCACCCTTTGCTTGATTTATATGTACAACCTTTTAAATGAGTACAATTTCTCCTCACTGACTTGTACATCAGGAGGAGAAATAATGAAAATCGTAGAAGATATTATTTAACTTCGACAATCAATTCAATTTCTACAGGTGTGTGAAATGGTAAGTCGCTTGTACCGATGGCAGAACGAGCATGCTTCCCTTTTTCACCAAGAACTTCTTCAAGAAACTCAGAAGCTCCGTTAATCACATATGGTTGATCCGCAAATCCGGGTGCCGAATTAACAAAGGCTAACATTTTCACGACTTCTTTAATTTTGTCAAGATCCCCAATTTCTGCTTTAATGGCAGCTAACGCATTTATAATACATTGCTTTGCTGCTTCTTTCCCTTGCTCAATCGTTAAATCTTTTCCTAATTTACCTTCATAAATTAACTCACCATTTACACGGCAATCCATTCCAGAAGTGTAAACTAAATTACCAGTACGTTTAGCCGGAACATACATAAATTTCGGTTTTGCTTGTGTTGGTAACACTACTCCCAATTCTTCTAATTTTTTTTCAACAACAGTCATTATAAACACCTCTACTTAAAATTTTTATAAATCTTGATGTATATGTTTTCCTTATCAAGGGTCAACAATACCATCAACGACAATGACTAACTTATACATGTTAACCCTCCTAGTAAACTTTACCTCTTGCTTCAACTTCCAGTTTTCGAAATTCGCCATCTAATGTTTTTAGATATACATAATCATGCAAATTGACTGTGCTACAAATGTGGTTAGGTATGATTTCTACGACATCTCCTATTTCTACATCACACTCGCCATTAAATACTAAAACACCATGTTCTTCGTTCATTCGAGCAAACTTCAAGTTCGAATGACCAACAACAATTCCAAACCCTTCTAAATCCAATGGAGCATGGTTCGGCTGGACATCAGTGGCAAAGGTTTTGCTTCCACCATCGATCACTAGATGGTCTTCATATTTGCCTACCACCGTTGTAAAAACTTTGGCAACGCAATGTTCTATATCACTAATCCCCAGTTTGATCTGCATCGCATCGTTGAAAATATATGTCCCAGGTCTGATCTCAGTTACACCTTTTACATTGGAGACGGTTTTTGCTGTTGGAGTTGATCCGACACTGACGGTTTCAATATAGATGCCATTCTCAGCTAGTTCATCCTTTATCTCTACCATTAATTGCCCTTCTTCTTCTCCTGCTTTAACTAAATCTAGAGTCCCTTTTCCTTGGTATACTGCCCCTTTAAAAGTAAAAATGCCTTCTAATTCTAGGTTCTTTAATTCTTTAATCTCTTTAGCCAATAAGATAACTTTATTATTCGTAATTCCTGTTCGGTTCAAACCAGTATCGACTTCAATTCTCACTTTTAGTTTTTTCTCTGATTTATTCATACATTCATCAAGAACCTGTGCTCCTCGTGAACTATCGACAGCTACGACAAAGTTATCTGCTTTATCATTAATCTCCCTAATCAAACGTGATTTTTCCTCCGTCACAATTGGGTACGCAAGAAAAATATCTTTTATTCCGTTCTCCAACATCACTAGAGCCTCTGAAGGCTTAGCGACTGTAATACCAACAGCTCCATATTCTTGTTGAAGCATGGCAAAATAAGAATTTTTATGAGTCTTTATATGCGGTCTTAAGAGGAGACTTTTTTCTTTTGCAAATTTTCCCATATTTTCTAAATTGACTCTTACCTTTTCGTCATCAATTACGATATAAGGTGTTAACATTTACAAATCTCCTTTCAAAGTCTTAACAAATCCAGCGATTCTTTCTCTGTAGGAATTTAAATCTTCATTATCTTGAATCATTAACCAAGAACCCATTCCTACAGATTTTATTCCCGTATTAAGGTACTCTCTTGCATTATCTTGATTAATCCCACCAGTGGCGATTAAAGGCAGATTTTTAAAAGGTCCTCTCAAATTTTCGAAATAATTCACACCTAAGCTAGTGGCAGGAAAAATCTTTACAGAATCTGCTCCACTGTTAAGGGCTTTCATCATTTCACTCGGGGTAAAAACACCTGGGATACTTGTTAGTCCAAGCTTTTTTGTTTCTTTAACAATCTCTTCATCAAAATGCGGTGAAATAATAAATTCTGCCCCGGCTTGATATGCTAATTGGACTTGCTCTTTATTTAAAACTGTTCCAGCTCCCAACATAATTTTGTCTTTATACTTTTCTTTTGCTTTCTGGATTAATTCGTAAGCATTTGTGTTATCGAGCGTAACCTCTAAAACATTGATTCCAAGTTCAACTAACACTTCCAAGCTTTCAAAAAAATTTTCTGTGTTAACGTTTCTCAAAACTGCTATTACTTTGGCGTTTTCTAATTTCACAATTCTTTCATCTCCCTTATCTGATAACATCGTTTTTTTCAAACAAGAATTCTTCAAGTTCTTTTCTACTTGGCAAACCTTCATTATCTCCCTTAACTCCGACTACCAATGAACCAATAATATTCCCCCTTTTTACCGATTCTTCTAAATTTAAATTATCTATTAAACCAGATAGAAATCCAGCCGCAAAACCATCACCAGCTCCAACTGGGTCAACAACATGATTATTTGGTATTCCAGCTATTTTTTGCTTTCTTCCATTTTCATAAAGAATAGCCCCGTCTTTTCCATCTTTTAAAACAATGGCTTTTAACCCTTTCTCCAGTAATACTTGAAAAACTTTTTCATCACTACTACTTCCATAGAGATATTCAAATTCTTGTCTGCTTGGTAAAAAGTAATCCACTTTTTGTACGATTCGTTGCATGGTCTCTTTCATTTCCGAAGACCTTTTTAACTTCATTCGCAAATTCGGATCAAAAGTAAACATTAAATTATGTTTTTTGGCTAAATCAATTGTATATAAAACGGTTTCAAAATTATCTTTACTTAATAATGGTGTAATACCTGTTAAATGAAGAATTTTACTGTCTAAAAATAATTCTTCATTAATATCTTCCGGATAAAGGTGACTAGCAGCTGAATCATCTCTGTAATAGTAAACTTCTATTTTGTTGTTGTAAAAAGCGTCTTTGAAATAAATACCGGTTCGATAGTCACCAGTTACAACAACATTTGATACATCGACACCTTCGCCTCTAATATAAGACAAAACATAGTCTCCAAATGCATCATTGCCAAGCTTACTAATCCAAGAAACCGAATGTCCCAGTTTTGCAAGACCAATAGCTATATTTGATTCAGCTCCGCCAATTCTTTTCTTAAATAGGCTCTCATATTTTATTTTCTCAGAAGAAGCCGGTTCAAATAAGACCATTGCTTCCCCTAATGTAATTACATCCATACAAGACCTCCTTATAGTTCTGTATTGCGGAACAAAGTTCCGTTTATTTTAGATAATAATAAATATAAGAGAAGAAAATTTTTTTGCAAACCTTTTTTAGATAAGGAGAAATTCCCAAAAAGTGATTATTTCTTCAAAACCCTCTGTTAGTTCCGTATTGTGGAACATAGTTCTATTTATTACAAATAATAATATAAGAGAAGAAAATATTTTGCAAATTTTTTTTAAATTAAAAATTTTACGCAAAGTGATTACATCTTTACAAATTCAATCCAGTTCCGTATTATGATACTGATTTCTGTTAATTTCAAAATAGATTAATATTTAATATTAAGAACAAAAAAATTTGGGAATACTTTTTATAGATAAGAAAATCTATAATATAGTTGTTGTTGATTTATATTGGGAGTTGATAAAATGTCTGTTCAATCTATTGATAGAGCCCTACAAATCATTGATATACTTAGTGGGCATTCAGAAGGTTTAAACATGATGGCCATCACGAAAACAATCCATTTGCCAAAAAGCACCACACACCGTTTGTTACAAAGCTTAATTAGTAATGGATATGTTGAACAAGATGAGAAAACTGGAAAGTATTCGTTAAGTACGAAAATTCTCCAGATTTCTACAAAGGTCTTAAAAAAATATGATTTTGTAAAAATATCAAAACCATATATGGAAAAAATATCAAATTTTACCGGAGAAACTGTACACCTTTGTGTAAGAAACCACGACGAAGCTATTTACATTGATAAAGTAGAAGGAAGACACACAATAAGAATGTATTCTCAGATAGGTAAAAGAGTAAAACTGTATTGTACTGCAGTAGGAAAGATCTTGTTATCTGAACTTCCTGATAAAGAGATTGAAGATTTGTATAGAGGGAAATTATTTAACCCTTACACAGAAAACACAATTAAAACTATTGATCAATTGCTTGATAGGATTCAAGATAGTAGAAGAAGATCTTTCGCATTTGACAATGAAGAACATGAAAAAGGTATTCTTTGCGTTGCGGCACCAATCTTTAATCATGAAAATAAAATCATTGCTGCGCTCAGTCTTTCCGGTCCAATAGAAAGAATGTCAAAAGGAATAGATCAAAACAACTTTATTAACATCCTTTTAAAAACTTGTGCAGACATTTCAAAAAGTTTAGGGTGCACTCTTGCTTGGGATATGGAAGTTAGCGAGGAATAGCGTTAAGCAGGAATTGGCGATTCCCTTAGTTTCACTTATCCTGCTAGAGACAGCCACGTCCTATGGTACTCGGCTGTCTAGGACGTCTGTCCGTCATTTTGCTAGAGAAATTTTATGAAATCCGATCTGTTTGACAGGTTGTTTTTCTGTTTATACACCTTTTTAGAGTTTGTGCAAATAACCCTTTATTGCACCTTTTGGACTACACAAAGGCCACGCCGAAGGCTCCGAGGCTAATTCTAGACAAGCTAACGAGTAAATAAGGAATTTAGGTACCATATAGTGTTGCTACAGAGGTCACACGCAAAACTAAATGCTCTTTCGTGGCGGTTGTAGAGGTAAATTACAAATAACATCTTCTCAAATCTCAAAAAGTCTCATTTTAACTCATTCACGCTTATTTATTCCGTCTTTTTATACTAGATTAAAGAAGAAAAAAGGGCAAAAACCCTCTTTTCTTGATTAGTTATAAAACTTTTCCAGAATTAAGATAATAGTAGCACTGTTTGTATTGGCGTTATTCAGCTGGATCTTATACCTTCCTCATAGCTATATAAATTGCTGAGTTGAAGTAACCCCATCCAAAAAGGTACGGGGTTATGTGTGTAGGAAATATTAAGCTTAAACATATTATTATAACCCTGACATTCCTTATTGCGGTTGGTGATAGCTTTGCTGGTACTACCCCAAGTACGAGTTCCATGTTCCTTACACCATACTAACAATAACTCCTTTGGTTCCATCAATAGGACTTACATAGGTTCTAACCTTTCATATAATCTCGGTTTACAATTACATTCGTTAAAATTTGTATTTGTTCATATTAATTACTCCTCTCAATGTTAAGTGATTTAAATACAAAATTACAGCAAAATGAAGTCATTATATATTTCGAAAAGTACCCCAGAGGAACGTTTACCGTATGGATACCCAAAAAAAGACAAAAACCCCCTCTTCAAGATAACTAATATGAGGTGACTTAGTCACTCTCCAAAAAGATTTCATGAAGCGGGGTGTTCCCGTCTTATCCATATTGTTTTTTGTATTCAACTATCGCCCAGATTATTTATAGCAAATACAAAGGGTTCGGTATCATTGATGAAACGCGGGATATGGCCATTGATGGTGTGTCGGGCCTACCCAAATAATGAGTCATTACGCCTCATTTATTCCGACATCATTTGCTATCATCTCACATATAAATGGTTCAGATGTATATAAAATTATGAAATCCCTTGGTCATGAAAAAATTGAAACGACCATCATTTATATGGAAAAGGTGTTGGTGACGGATCAAAATGCTATTCATGAGTGGGATTCGGAGAGTTTTGGCGGTTACAGATCATAATAAACTAAACAAAAAAAGAGTTGAAAAATTCATTCAAGATCTCCTTTAATTTTTACTATTCACTTTTAGCTTTCAATTCTTCTATGACCTCAAGGCAAGATGCAAATATTTCACAGCACTATGTCAGCCATTCCATACATGCGTATACGCAATATCATCAAATGATGCTCTGTAACCAAGTTGTCCCTTCGTTGCATCAACAATATGGGCATTCTTTTCTATTCTTTGCTGCGTTGTTCTTTGCTCACGTACTTCTTTTTGTTTTCGACTTTTTAATTCGTCTTTGCTTACTCTTACTTGCTACTTCCTACAATTTTCCCTTTATAGTCTAATGCTCCTATTAATTAAAAAATCAATTATTCATTTTTAATTTTCTAGCTGTAACCAACCCTCAAATAATGAATCATCTTTTAAATCAAAATAGTATCTTGTAAATCTCATAAACTCTTTAGAATCAATCTCTTTATTTTTATAAAATTGATAATAAGTTTTTAAAAATTCTTCAGCTTCTTTTAACTCTCCATTTTCTTTAAATAATGCCCATAACATTATGGCGGATTTTCCGTAAACATATGAACTCATATTAGATTCATCGTATTGATCAAGTGGTAGATTTGCTGGAAGTTCGCGTTCTGGGTCAATTCTGAACATCGAATTATAAGTTTCACTTTGTTTCAATTTCGCATACTTAAATAGACTAGTAGCAAATTCTGCGAAACCTTCATCTAACCAAGCATTATTATATGGATCATTACTAATTATCCCATAAAACCACTGATGAGCAATCTCATGAACTACCATACTTTTAAGTTGCTGAGAATTGCTTGGACCACTATTATAAATCGAATGAGCTGTTACAATTCCTGGATACTCCATACCCATTCCATCTATTACAATATCTAATTGTTTAAAAGGATAAGGCCCCAATAAACTTAACGCCACTAAATTCGGAAAGCAATCATTATTAATTTCCAGTTTTAACTTCAACCATAGCAGCAAGTTCAGTAATGCAATATTTCTATTACGTGTAATCGATTGGTCAGGGGGATATTGCCTAAGCAATTACGCCCCTCAACCCTTGATACTAAAGGATTTACAATAAAAAAAATGAAATTCTTTTTCAACTTTTTTTCGAAATTTTTTTCAGGATTTAAGCTCTAAATAGGCTAAAATCCTTGGAGGAATCAAATAATAGTTTTTTCAGTCGAATCCTTCCATTGCTATTTAACCCCATTTTTACTGGAATAATTATTTAATAGTTTTCCTAGTCATTTCCTTCCAACAATAATCCTCTATTTTTATAAATGTAGCTTGAGTATTCAAGAAACCTCTATGGCATTTTTGATATAAGTTATATAAATGTTGTATAACTTATATCATTTCCCATATAAATGTGGCACTAATATCCGAGAAGCACCCTATGACTTTTCGATATAAGTTATATATATGTTGCATAATTTATATCATTTTCTGTATAAATGTGGAACTAATACCCAATAAACACCCTATGCCTTTTTCGTTATAAGTTATATATATGTTGTATAAATATTATATAAATGATGTATAACTTATATCATTTCCCATATATAGCCCCTATTTGTTTGCAATTATTGGCTTTTAATTTAGTTAGTCTTACTTCTGGTACATTATATTTGTGTCTGAATTGTGACAACCATGTACAACAAATTCCTATATGTGTGCACACACTCGTTTTTCCCTTCGAACTAGAGGCAAGTATTAGTGTACATACGTCCGTGCGTAAGCTACTTGTATCGGATTACTACAAGCTTTACGGATTACTCCCGCTCCGAGCTTTTTCTAGCATTTCGTTTACTAGCACGTACTACGGAATATCAAAACAATGTTAATTAAAAAGAAAAAGTCATTTAGACCTCAAGTGTAGCTGCTGGTTCGAACATTCTTATAGCCTTTATTTGTTAGAAATTATTGACTTATAATTTAGTTGCTTTTAATATAGGCATTTTTTAATTGTGTCCAAATTGTGACAGCTGTGTACAACAAATTCCTATATGTGTGCACGCACTCATTTTCCCCTTCGAACTAGAGGCAGGTATTGATGTACATACGTCCGTGCGTAAACCTGCCTGTTATCGTATTACTACAAGCGAGTTTTACGGATTACTCTCGCTCCGAGCACGCTTATGTCATTTCTTTTAATGGCACGTATCATGGAAAACCCAAACACTATTAATTAAAAAGAAAAAGGTATTTAGACCTCAAATGTATCTGCTGATCTGAATGCTCTTTTAGCCCTATTTGTTTGAAATTATTGGCTTATGATTTAGTTGCCTTTAATACAGGCATGTTTAAATTATGTCTAAAATATGACAACTATGTGCAACAAATTCCTATATGTGTGTACGCACTCGTTTCCTCCTCCGAACTAGAAGCAAGTATATCTCTGTACATTCATGCATGCCTAAGCCTACTTGTTGTCGGATCACTACAGGCGAGCATTACGGATTGCTCTCGCTCCAAGCCCGCTTATGCCATTTCGTTTACTAACATGTATCATTGAATATCAAAACTCTGTTAATTAAAAGAAATTGGTATTTAGACCTCAATTGATGCAAGTCTTTCCCTAAGATTTAAGAATTACTTTCATTACTTCAAATGTTAGCGTCGACTTTCTTATACTTAATATGACATTTTGTGTCGGTTCCAACCCTAAAATACAAAATAAACATCTCTCTGTAATCCTTCTCCTCTAATCTTAATTTCTCAATCAAACATCATAGCTACCTAATATAAATGTTTAGAAGTAAACAATTTTAATTATCTTATTTCTGGATTCTGTCCGACTTAGAAAGCTGATGATTAGCTGATTCTATGTATTCGACACTACTTCAGAAATTTTCATTTCTGCAAATGTATAGAGTGTCGTAGGTATGCTTCAGTTGGCTTCACATCTTATAACTGACGATCGGATATGTCCGACACTTTTTCGATAATTTTCCTCTCTGCAAGTGTATAGAGTATCGTAGCAATACTTCAGCTGGCTTCACATTTTATAACTGCCAATCGGATGTGTTAAACACTTTTTTTGAATATTCATTTCTGCAAGTGTGTAGAGTGTCGTAGATATACTTCAGCTAGCTTCACATCTTATAACTGACATTCAGATGTGTCCGACACTTTTTTTATGAATATTCATTTCTGCAAGTGTATAGCATGGAGTAGCAATTCTTTAATGACTTAATAACACTTACTATCTATTGCGGAGGAACAAACAAATGGAACTAACTATTGAAAAATCATTTGAAGAAAAAATTGAAAGCTTAATTACACAAAGCCTTGAAAAAACCCTTGAAAAAATCCTTGAAAAAAACATTGAATCAATCCTTGATGCAAAGCTTGATTCTTACCTTGGAAAAAAGCTTGGATTTTCTCCTGATAAAAACCTTGAACAAATCTTTGAAAAAAAAATTGATAAAACATTTGGACAGCATAATGAGCATGCAGCTAAAGAATGGCTAAACGTTCAGGAAACTTGCGATTATATCGGAATTTCCTATAAAAGTTTACAAAAGCTTATTGATCAAGGACTTAAAGGTAATTCAATTGGTCGCAGCAAGCGATTCTCCAAAACGGAAATTAATCACTTTTTAAAAAATGTACAAGCATAAAAAATAATGGAAAACACAAAAGGAGATCATTCTAATGACAACAATGGACAAAGCAGTTAAAGAATATATGAAAAGAGGCGTTCCTCATTATATGGTGAAAATGTATGGGGGGATCGATCCTTATACGAAAAAGCAAATCGACATTACAAAGCGTGGTTTTAAAACAAAAACGGAAGCAAAAGCTTTTTATGCTCAAAAGCAAGCGGAAATGCTTCAACGAAATGATACTGACAATCAAAACCTTACATTTGAACAATTCTATCATTCTTTCTATGAAGACTTCCTTCTAACTTGTAATCTCGAAAAAAGTACTTTAGGGAAAATTAAAGGTATTTTCAAAAACCACATCCTACCTTTTTACGGAGATTTAAAGCTTAAAAATATTTCTTACCAAGATACTTTACGGTCATTTGAAGTATGGAAACAAAAAAAATTAAAAAAACCGTCAAAGGTAGCAATCGAACTAAATAAATGCTTAGAACAAGCTGCCCATAACGATTACATTCCGAAAAATCCTGTTAAACTTGGTGGTTTACGATCATGGGAAAAAAAAGAAGAAAGAAAGAGAGACAGTGCACAAAGTGATAAATTGTTCTATACATTAGATGAAATAGATTTATTTATTCAAAAGCTAAAAGCAACAGATGATATTTCAAAAATTGCAAGTTTCCTCTTGTTTATAAATTTAGGCTTACGCAAAGGAGAGCTTCTTGCACTACAATGGCAAGATATTGATTTTCTAAATAAAAAAATCCATATTCATCAAGCAGTTGGTATGGACGAATTGAATAAGCCTTATATTAAAGCTACGAAGAACTTTTTAGTAAGAACACTTGATATTGATGAGGAAACTTTCCAAGCACTATTAAAATGGCAGGAGCTCCAAGCAGAACAATTAAAGTGGCAACGTCTTGAGCATCAAGGTGATAAGCAGTTTATCTTCCCAAACAATAAAAATACTTTTTATACTAACAGCAAGTTAAATACCTGGTTAAAAAAGTTCCAAACTCAACACGGACTAAAACTTGTTTCAATTCACGGCTTACGTCACAGTTGTGCTACTCGTATCTATTATCAAACGAAAGATATAAAATTCGTTCAACATTTCTTAGGTCACACAGACATGGCAACAACGGTAGATACGTATATTCATTGCATTCCTGAATTATATAATCTATTAGATGAGTGATTTAATCGTACTGCATAAATGATCGTTATTTGAATCTCAATTTCGTGCTAAAGTATATTTGTATTGTTCTTTCTCTATCTTTAAGCAGGTATTCGCAATAAGTAAAGAAATACTTAAAACTAACCTTTTATTTATACATTAATTTTAAAAAAAGCTTGGCAGAAACCTTATTAGATAAGGCTCTACCCAAGCTTTTCACATTTTTATTAATTATCCCGACTCAATAATAGACGGTTTTTCCTTTTTTCTTTTTTCCTTAAGTGACAGCACTTCTTGAAAATTTTCATTGTTTTGGTGGTGTGTTTGGTGGGAAATACAATTACCGAGCATTCTGTAAGCGAAATCTCGACTTTTGGTACTGTTCACCGTGATGTTACTAATGCGGTTTAGGTTAAAAATAATCTATATCTATATCATCCCAGTTAATATCATTTGAATTTCGAATATTAGTAGCGAGGAAGTTAGTTAACCAATTATAAGTTTCTGTTGTTTCTTCTGACTCTCCAATTTCTCCTACTACTTCAACTTCTTCTGGCTCCGCAGTTTCGTCTACTACTTCTTCAGCTTCTTCTGATTCCCCAGTTTCGTCTACTACTTCTTCAGCTTCTTCTGATTCCCCAGTTTCGTCTACCACTTCTTCGGCTTCTTTTGGTTCCCCAGTTTCGTCTACTACTTCTTCGGCTTCTTTTGGTTCCTCAACTCTTGGATTTCCATTTAAATTCGTATCAAATAAATTTTGCTTACTAATTTTTAATTTTAATAGGTCAATAAGTTCTTTAAACAATTCTTGTTCATGTTCTTCTTCTAAATCATAAGAATATTCATCTAAAATCTTTTTATAAACTTTGTTAATTTCTAAACCACTAATATTTTCCACACACAAATTCACAATTTGTATATTAATATTTGATTTAACTATTGAATAATTAGAGTCTATAAAGGAAACATGATTTTTCAGTAAGATATTAAAAAATTTATCCTTTTTTAATATCTTACTATTTTTATTTAACCAACCATTTTTACAACATCCATACAGTAATATCCACTATTTTCCATATAAATCATTATTACTTAATATTTCTTCATAAAAAGAAAAGTCTTTATGACCCAATAACTGACCCTTATGCTCTAAAACCATTACCAATATGTTTATAAGAGCATTATCATTCTTTAATAATAGCGAAGTAACATCCTCTGTAATATTTAATTTAAATTTATTTGCTAAACTTAATGCCCAAATAACCCCATAATCACCTCTAAGTTGAATTTGTTCTTTAATAATTGAATTTACAGATTCGCCTATTTTACCTAAATTTAATGGATAACCTCTATATTTATAAGCTTCCATTATTTCAAATACTTTTGGAATTGCTCTAGAATCAATTAGTATTGTTTGTAACAGCAGAGATTCAAATAACCCCCAATTTTCTTTTTTGATAACTATCCTCCCTAAACACTCTAGTGCAAAATTAGAAATACCTACATCATTAGTTAAATCTTTATAATAAAAAATCTTATTAAAATATTCTTTAAGATCAACTATCTGTAATTTTATATAATCTTCTGGTTTGCTGGACTTTCTAAATTTAAACTTCTTAAAATAGAATAGCCAATCAGGTTCAATAAGTTGAGGAAGTTTGATTATGTTTGTCTTTTCGACATTTAAGTCTAACTCATAATTTTTTAATACTTGGTTCATGACAGTTAAAGCATGGTTTGCTTCCTCATGAGAATCGAAGTAGTATTCCATATCATCTGTATAACTATACCCCCTAACTTCTTTAGCCATCGCATTTTTAAATTGCATATCAATAGCTGTACCAATTATTTCTTTGTCCATCTTGCATATTACGAATTAATGCATCTAACTTATTTCCAAGTAAATTACGATCTTGCATTTTATCTTTAGCGATTTTTTTCCGTGTAATGCCCAAGGTATAGAATGAGTATAAATACTTGGATAATATCTGTTAATTTCAACTTTTAAAATATATTTTTTAGAACTTAAATTAGAAAGTCTTATTTGCGTTGTTTCAGACATTCTATAATTAGGAAAAACACCATTTTTCTTTATAACTGGATTTGTAAGAGAAACATTTGACTTTTGAAAATAAGTCTCTAAATTTGACCATTCATTCTTAATTTCATTTGCCAATTGAACAAAATGTAGTGGATGAACAATTGAACAAACCCTTCTGAAATTATCATTCTTAGGAATACTAAATTCTATAAGTTTAGACCATTTTTTTAGTTCTCCTGAACCTAAAGTATCCATATTGATTTTATGTAAATTTTTCACAACAAACTCGCATGGTAATTCTTTTGGAATAAATCTATTTAATATTAAAAGATTCTTTACATCCATTTTATACCTCCATAACCAAAATAAAACATACTAACATTAGTAGTACAAACCAAGGCCATGGTTTGTGCTACTAATGTTAGTATGTTTTATAATTTTTATAAACAACACTTACTTATGATACAGTTCACCGAATCACTCCTAACCCTAAAACTCTGATCATCAGTAGGTACTTCCTCTAATCCCTTGGTGTAATCCACTTTCAAGCCTTTTTGAAAACTAAAATGTACTTCTACAATGCGTTTATCTTTGACTTTGATTGAAGTAATAAGTTTGCGAGTCAATGATTGCTGGAAAGGTTTATCTAATAGTGGTATTACTTTTCCAGCCTTTTGAAGTAGATTTCTTATCTCACTAATATCCAACTTAGACTCAGCAATTTTATGGATAGCAGTCTGCAATTTCAAGATATCATTTTCTAAAACTACTATCTCATCTGAAATCTCTTGAATTTTCCCTCTTATAGTAGTTTTGTAATTATCATTGCCTTCAAGTAACTCATCCATTAGTTTACTTTCTTTACTTCTTAGTTTTTTTATTTCATCTTCTTTACGTTTTATATCCAAACCTATTTGCTTACCTTGATGCCCAGTATTATTCAAACTTTCTAATATAGTAGTTAATGTAGAGGATTTCATTGATAACTACCTCTAATATTGTTAAAAATTCTTCTATATCAGATTTTTTATATGTCTGATATTGATTACAAGTGTAGTACTCATAAACCTTACCCTTACTTTAACCATTTTGCATAGACATACCGTAACCACAGTCAGGGCAACGGATTAAACCACTTAATAAATGATTTCCGTTGAATTGTTTCATATGATATCGGGGAATACTTTTTAATATGTTGTACTTTATCGAAAATTTCTTTCTCTATAATTGCCTCATGAATACCCTCTATAATTATGGGAGTCTCACTATCCTTCATGAAGCTTTCCCCAATCCTTTCAGTAGCCCCACCTTACTTGACCACAATATATAGGGTTTTTTAGAATTTCTTTAACTCCATTACCATTGAACAATTTGCCTAGCTTTGTTTTAAAACCTTTTTCATTAAGAAAAGATGCGATTGCTTTATAACCGTTGCCTTTCAAATACTCGTTAAATATAAATTTAACAATTTCAGCTTCCTCTTCATTAACTTTAAGTTTTTTTTATCTAAATCATATCCTAGAGGAGGTTTTGTTCCATGCCACCTTTAACCTGAGTAATGATATTTTCACGTTCCATTTCTGCGAATATTGCACCCAATACTAAAAAATATTTACCCATAGGTGTTGAAGTATCAATATTATCTTCAATAGCAATTAGTTTTACTCCTACTTTTTCTAGATGATCTGCAATAGCTACCACATCTGCTATCTTTCTACTCAAACGACTGACCTTATAGACAACTAAATAATCCACTTTATTAGATTTTATATACTTCAGAAGATCTTTTATACCTTCCCTTTTATCCATCGAAGAACCAGAAATCCCTTTATCGTGGAATATGCGCTTTAGTTCCAATCCCTCGTAAGCACATTTTTTATTTATTACAGATTCTAGATTATCTAAACTATAACCATCCTTTGCTTGCTCTTCGGTCGAAACTCGGATATATCCTATTGCTACTTTTTTCTTTTCCATCCGCTGATACACTTCCTTTTTTTGTAATTATAACTCTATTAAATCGCTTATCTAAAGTAGATCATTTTACTGTTCACGATATTCTCTATTTTTCTAAAACCATATTCATCAATTTTTCTTTACCATAAATTTCAGCTAATTTCTCTAATTCTCTAAACAATTCAAAAGCAAAGTCAGCTAGAATATGTTGCTGTATTTCTTGCTCCGTTTTAAATAATTTTTCTAATTCAGTTGACATGATTATCTCACTCCGAAATAGGGTATTTGGAGTTCAACTCCATGTCTAAATGGAGAATCTCTTGATAATTCTCTTAATTTGCCTCATGCTACTATACTAATTTCTTAGTATCAATCAGCTTTTGTTTTGATCATACAATTACATATAAAAAAATCACACTTATTCTTTGGGTAAACTAAAAATATACGGCTTAACCAATGTAAGTGGTATTTTTTATAATATTTTATTTGGATTATTTATGTATAAATAGAAATTAAAATCTCTAATATCTTCACACACCCCTAAATATGTGCAAAAATATAGTTGTATTGGTATATAAAATTACTTTATAGAATAGGAGAAAATTAGTATATCAAAGAAGTTTTTGAAGGCATTTGCTATTGCGACAAGTTAGCGGCAGGGGTATCATCCATTAATTACATCGCACCAACGCCAGTGGCAGAAGCGCAACAGTCGGTAGCCAACTACACGTATTCGGCACAGGTAACACAGTACCTCAAAGAATTAAACGCAGTTCGTAAGGCATCAGGCGCACCTGAACTAACAATTGACGCACGATTATCCGAGTCAGCTCAAAACCATGCAGTGTACGTGGCAACACACGGAGCAACGCATACACAAGAGAGGGGTAAATCGGGTTTTACTGGTGAGACTGTAAAGGATAGATTTATTGCAGTCGGGAGTAACCCTTCAGAATATATCAGTTTTTCCGAAGCTTTAGCCTTTGCACCAAAGGCTTTTGCTAATTTGCTAGAGTCTACTTCCCACAGAACTTTACTCTTGGCAGGGGGTGTTGATACAGTAGGTATTGTTATCAGTGGAAATAACCTTGTCTTTGTACTAACAGATAATAAGAATACCGAAAACCAATCTTACACTACAGTTAAGTATCCTTACAATGGACAAATAAATGTAGATACTGCGTATAATTTAACAAACGTTGAAGGGAGTCCTTTAACTCAATACGGGGTAACAAAGTCAGGGTATGTAGTATCTTTCTCACCAGATAGTGTAAAACGTAACTCAGCATTTAACATTGAATTGTATGACAGTAAAAATATTCGTGTAGACACACTTAACCCTAAAAATCAATCAGATGGGACTCGTTATTTCTTCTACACAATCCCTAAAGCTGAACTTAAAAAGGGTGAAAAATACACAGCAAAGGCAACATGGACTGACGATAATAGTAACGCACAGTCAGAAACATGGTCGTTCACAACTGTGGGAAAGTCAACAACTGACCCATCGTACCCCACGAATCCTTCTAAACCACCAGTAGGTAGCATTGACATAACAAAATTCGCTGACTACAGAGCAGACCAATACTGGGCAGAGGATTTTCAATGGGCAGTTAACAGGGGTATTAATGGGTATCAAAATGTGTACAATCCAGTCACAAAGAAATACGAAAATTTATTAAAACCGAACACAAACTTAACCGAAAACCAAATGCTTTCGGTATTACTACGCTACTTCAAACCTGATGAACTGGCTTCAACAAAACCAAAGACATCATGGGTAGCGGATGTAAACTACCAACTAGCGAGTAAATACGGTCTACCAGTTAACGGTGCAAACACAGCATCTAAAAAGGCTTTAGCAAACAAGGACATCACACGTGGTAATTTTGCTCGTATCCTAGCATCAATGCACTACGGCAGAACAGTATCTCAGCCAGTAGCCATCCGATTCTTACGGGACTACGGCTTAACAACAGCTAAAACGGACAAAGACTTCATGCCAACGTCATCCTTAACACGAGCACATGCAGTAGCGTTCTTCCACCGCTATGAACAAACATTTAATAATTAGTGATTAGTAAGCCATTTTTAAACCATACTTTATGCTAATGCATTGTCTATGGTTATATAATTTCATATCTTCCTGTAAAATAAGAGATTATAGAGGGAGGTTATCCGTGAATATCAAGTTATATGTAATCGGCAATAAATTCGATAAATTCTGTTATGAAGGAATAAAAGAGTATGAAAAACGTTTATCTCGATATGGAAAATTTAAAATGAAAGAATTTAAAAATCCAGAACAGTTGATTAAGAAGTTGTCTGTTAAAACATACAAAATTGGTATTACTAACAGCTGGCTGGGAAAATTGATACACTAGGCACAACCGGTAAATCAGATATTACATTCATTCTTGGTATTACTAGTTTTGAATTTGATGAAACTATTTCAATTATACCTATGGATGTTGACTTAGGATTACACGCATTAGTATTAACTGAACAAATATATCGAGGATATCGTATTCTTCAGAATGAGCCATATCATAAATAATCGGCAACTAAAAAGTTGCAATGTATTAGGTTATCAAGAAAACTTAAATACTCATAAAGGAAGTGATATCAATGGAGAATTTAAGATTTACTATAGAAGAGGAAGAAATAGCAGAACTATTAGGGCGACAAAATTACAGTACAAAAGAATCTGCTATTTTCGAACTGGTGAAAAATAGCTATGATGCTGGTTCTAAAACTTGCGATATTTTTATCGATAGTAATCATATTAAAATAATTGACTATGGTTGTGGAATGAATGAAGAAGATATTAAAAATAATTGGATGCATGTAGGGAAAAGTAAAAAAGCAAATATAGATACCTACAAAGACAGAGTTTTATCAGGTTCTAAAGGGGTAGGTAGATTTGCTTTAGCTAGATTAGGAAATGATGCTAAAGTTTTTTCAAAAAAAATTTGTGAAGAAGCTATTCTATGGGAAACTAACTGGGTTACAACTGATTTTAAAAAAATTGAACTTGATATTATTGAAGGTACTATAATCGAGATTAATAATTTAAGAGATGTATGGAGAAATAAGGATATAGAGAATCTGAAAAGTTTTCTAGGGCGTTCTTATAATGATAATAAAATGGTAATAAATATACATCACTTGAATAATGAAGAAATCCCCATTAAACACACATTTAGTGATATTAAATTAGGTGAAGATTATTCAGCTTCAATAACATTATCGTATGATAGTACAAATATGAATTTGTCAATTAGTGTGAATTCGGATGAATTCAGAAAAGAAGTTGAATCTTTAGTTAGTAATATGTCTATAAATCACTATAACGATAAATTTGATATGTCTGAAGAATTAAAAGGAAAATTTGATAATTTAGATGAGTATTTATCAGGCTTGGGTAGTTTCAGTGCGGAATTATATTTTTTATTAGGTAAAACATCTACTGAAAATGTACAAAAGTTTAAATACAAACATAATAATTTACCTCCAGCGCCTACAGGTATCGTCCTGTATAGAAATGCATTTAGTATAACATCCTTTGACGGAACTAAAGATTGGTTAGATATAACACCTCGAGCTAGAAAATCTCCAGCAGCTGCAACACATTTATCAGGTAGTTGGAGAGTAAGAAGTAACCAAATTTACGGTTTTGTAAAGATTGACAAAAGGATTAACCCTTATTTGAAAGATCTAGCAAATAGACAAGGCCTTGAAGAAAATGAATACTACTTATTATTAAAGGAAATTATAGGATTTGGTCTTAGCAGATTCGAGAAATACCGTCAATCAATTATAAGAAAAATTAATCAATTATATTTAGATAGTATGCCTGTTAAAGAGGAAAAAAACCATATAAAAGCCTTTTTAAAAAGCCCTGAAAAAGTAACTACAATGTCAAGAAAAGAACTTTCCTCTCTAGCAGCAGAAATAATAGAAGTTCAACGAGAAGCTGATGAACAAACAAAGGCACGTGTTGAAAGTGAAAAGCAACATAAGTATGATGTTAGAATTTTAAATGTATTAGCTACACAAGGATTAAGAGCTAGTGCAATAGGACATGAGTTATACAATAAAAGAAGTGCATTAAAAAGTGGTTATGAAGATATAATTAACGCACTCAAAGAGTATGGCTTTTGGGAGGTTTTAAACTCTGATGAGTGTACAAAAGTTGCTTATAAAAACGTTCCTGGTATATTAGAAGAGCTGGAAGATATTAACTTAAAGCTGATATCTTTTATAGACGTGATACTAAAAAAAGTAGAGAAACAAAAATTCCAATCTAAAATACAGTCTATTGAAAAAACCTTAAATGAAATAGTCGAAACTTGGACATCTCAATATACATGGTTAAAGTTTGATATATCTATAAAAAACGATATGCCCATTAAATATAAAATATCAAAGGATGTACTAGAAGTTATATTTGATAATTTAATATTAAATAGCATTCAAAACAATGAAATGGTAGGTCAATTGGAAATTAATTTTGAAGTTACTAATGATGGGAATCAATTGCTATTTAAATACTCTGATAATGGTGTAGGATTAAGTGAGAAATATAAAAGTGATCCTATGCGAATTTTAGAAGTGCATGAAACTTCTAGAAGAGACGGTCATGGTCTTGGAATGTGGATAGTTAATAATACATTGCATATGTATGACGGAGAAGTTATTGAGATAACTAGTAATTACGGTTTTGAAATATATTTTTCGCTAAAAGGGTGATGAAAAAGATGAGAAGTAAGATTAACATTTGCTATATAGATGACAGGTTAAATCGTGATATTGAGCGGTATTTAGATCAATTATGTGCGTTCCTAAATAGCAAAAAGAATTCATTGCAAAATATTGGATTTTATGAAAATAACACTGAAGAAAATGAAATTACAAGTTTTTTTAATAAAGTGGAAATTTATAAAGATTATGAATTCCAATTTGATAGTTATAAATTCGAACCAGAAGACGACGACTATAAAACTCTTTTGAGTAATGAGATGGTAAGTAGGGCTAATATAATTGTTATCGACTCATGGTTGTTTGAGAATGAAAATTCTCCATTGAGTAAATTTACAGGTGAGCAATTTAAAATAATTTTAAGACAAGTCTTCCCTTTTATAAAAACAATAGTTATTAGTCAAAATGGAGGTAAAGCGAATTCTTTAACTGTAGAAAAATGGAAAGGGAATGGCTCATCTATAGAGCATTATCATAAACAATTACTCCCAGTGTTAATACGATATATTTTAGCAACAATAGAAGAACATAAAGTTTTAGACCAATTGACTATGGAAAATGAAGTAGATGAAGTACTAATTGGCACTATTCAAAATACAATTTCAGGGATAGTGGATACAGCCTTGTTTGAAAAACAAGATTTAGATGAATTGATAAAACTATTTAGAGAGGTAAAAAATTATTATGGGAAGTAATGTTACTGTTGCTAATGACTACAGAAACACAGAGTATACTAATTATAATTTTAATTTAGGGTCTAAAAAAATTGACTTTATGGGTGATTTCCGATTAATTCACCCTCGTGCTGAGAATATATATAATTATATTAGAAACAGACAAAATGGTTTTAACAAAAAGTTTAGATTTATTTATTATGAAAAATGTGCTTATTGTGGAATAAGTACGCAGGTAATTGATTCTTCAAAGTTTGAAGTGGATCATTTTATACCAGAATCAGTATTACGATTAAACTTAGGATATACTTATGATCATATAAACGGCATAGACAATTTAGTTAGTAGTTGTCAAATGTGTAATCGTGGGAAAACTAACTTTTTATCTAGTAAAGAGAGTATAGACTTGCTACATCCCGATCACAATAAATTACCTTTAATCTTTGAACGAAAAGATGACTATTCTATAAAAATTAGTGCAGACTTCAAAGAAAATACTGATATTAAAAAATTTTATATGGACTTAAATTTTGAAAATCAATTAAGACGTTTAGATTTTCTGCTTATGGAAATGAAGGACTTTTGTGATAGATACCCAACTGAAAGAATCGTTAAAGAAATGGAAACTCTCATACTCAAAATTGAAAGTAAAAGAAGAAGAAATTACTAAGTTTAATGGTGAATACAATGAAAAATAGGTGTCAAATTTTTACTCCTAAACAATATGTCAACAAAATGCTTGATTGCATAAATTACAAGGGTGAAAAAATCCTAGGCAAATACATACTAGAAAATTCTTGTGGTGAAGGGGATGTATTAATCCAAATTGTTAATAGATATTTTAATGCGGCAAAGAAAAAAAACTACTCTAGAAAAAAAATAAAAAGTGACTTAGAGACGTATATAATAGGTTTCGAAATAGATAATGATGTAAAAGAAACTTGTATAAATAATCTAAATTCTTTTATTAAAAGTAAAGGAATCGAGTCAGTTGATTGGAATATAAACAATAAAGATTACTTAAAATATCAATTGGAAAGAGGAGTGGATTACGTTGTTGGCAATCCTCCATATATAACATATCAAGATTTGGAAATTGAAGAACGTGAATTTTTAAGAGATAATTTTACAACATGTGATAAAGGAAAGTTTGATTATTGTTATGCTTTCATTGAAAAGAGTATACAAGATTTAAATGAGCAAGGGAAAATGGTATATATTATCCCAAATAGTATTTTCAAAAATGTATTCGCACAATCTTTAAGGGATTATATAAAAAAATTCTTAAGAGCCGTTTATGATTATAAAGAAAGCACAGTTTTTAAAGATGCACTAACATCTCCTGCTATTATCTTTCTTGATAAATCAGTAAAAAAAGAGTGGATACGATACATTGATGAAGATAATGCTAGTGAATTTAAAATTAAGAAAGATCTTCTAGAAAATAAATGGTTGTTTAGTGTTGAAGAAAATTATATGAGCAATAAAAATGATATTAGATTTCAAGACTATTTCAAAGTATCCAATAGTGTTGCTACATTACTAAACTCTATTTATGTAATAAAAAAGGCAGACATTATAAATGAAACATCAAATTTTATTGAAATAGAAGGGTCTATAATTGAAAAAGATATTTTAAGAAAAGCAGCTAGCCCGAGATCATATGCTTTAGGAAAAGAGGAATACATTATATTTCCATATAAGTACTTAGATGGATTATTAGTTAGGATTACTGAGGAAGAATTCAAATCAAACTATCCAGGAGCAACAAAATACTTAAAAAATTATTTTGATAAGTTGAGTAATAGAAAATCTGATAATTCCGCTAGATGGTTTGAATATGGTCGGTCACAAGCATTATTATATTTAGACCAAGAAAAACTGATGATATCGTCAGTAATTACTCATCAAATTCGTTGCTATCTCTTAGATAAAGAAACCATACCTTATTCTGGTTTTTATATAGTACCAATTGCTGATAAAGATTTAACTTATGCTAGGGAGATTCTAAATTCAAATGATTTTTTTAATTATATTTCTTTAAGAGGAATAAATGCCAATGGTAAATCTGTTCGTTGTTCAGTCAAAGATATTTTAAATTATCCAATTCCCCACTAAAAACAAAAACTCCTTTTATAGCGTAAAGTAGAGTCATATATAGGTCATCTCTCTCTAGCTTTTCATTATTAACATTATTAATATCTTTAACCAATATTAAAAAAACTTCCTACTAAAACATAGGAAGTTCTTTTAATATTGCTTCTTAATCTCAACTTTAATTCTCTAAATATCTTACACCTATCAAAAATGCCAAATTACTTTCTCTTCTCCACTTAAACATATAATCTTTGATAAGCTAATAGATGAAAAAACGCCATTTGCTAATACTTTAGAAGCTTCAGTATTAATTGGTTCACAAATAACAAAGGCATCTAATACCCCTTGTCCTATTTCACTATGACTAATTGAATTAATATTTTTATCATTGTTTATTCTGTTAATAAATGCATACGCTCGTCTCATCATCCAATCTTTCTTATTTGGAGCGTACTCGACCATCCCTCTGGAGTGGAAAATATGAAATACTTTTCTACCGTACTTATCCAGTTCGTCAACTATCAATTGATCATGGGCATCCATCTCAGTTTCCTCAATATTATTTAAGTTATAATAATAGGTTTTCAATATCCTATTTTGATATTTGTAGGTATCAATGACACTACGGGGTAGTGGTAGTCTACGCATACATTGTATTGCTCTTAAATTTTCTAATGGTAATACACTTCCTGTTTTACTCTCTTCCATACAATACTCCTTTCAAATCCTGTATTTAAACTATGATGTTTTTTGTTGTTGTCGGTATTTTTTAACCTTTGCATAGAATGTTGATTTTCTCATGTCGACTTTTATCATGAATTCTTTTGAAGTGATTATACCCTTTACCCATAGGTTATAGAGATGACCCCAATCAAAGGGTTGACTTCATGTATGCAAATGGGCTTTCAACAGGGGTAAACGCATCTAAGGGTCAAACACTAGACAACTTTGGAGCAAACACAAAGCTTGCAAGAGCGCACATCGTAGCTTTCATGGGTCGTTACAACGATGCAGTCAAAGGAGGTACAATCAAGGACACACTTAACACTGGTACAAGCACAGGTGGTATTGAAACACCAACACCACCTGTAGTAAACGGTGGTTCATCAGAAAACCCTGCACCACCATCTTTCGAGCATACAAAGTACGACTACTCAAACTTAAAGGGTGAATTCAGCACAACTAAGGGATTCACACAAAACGGTATTAAGGTTTCGTACAAAAACCGTACACTAGACATCCTATTTTCACCCAATGAAATTTGGGTTGAACGGGTAAGTGGGTGACTGTTACTCTTTTATCTGCTTGGGTAACAAATACAAAGGTACTTTTACGTTGGTCCAAATGAATTCAGGTTGTTTTTCCCCTGATTTCGCTGCACTGCTTTTTGGAATGTCACCAACGTAATATTTGTTCCAACCCTTGTCCTTATCTAGATATTCATAGATATCGTTATCAGTTCCACAAAGAAAAATTTTCATCTTAGCCTTCTCAATTAATCTAACCAATTCCTCATGTTTCCATCTTGGAAATGAATCCTCGTAGATATCTGAGTCCACGTAAGGTGGGTCTAAGATGCATAGAAAATCGCTTCTGTGTCTATATTCCTCAATAAAGAACTTGTAGTCTGCTTGGGTTATTGCAACATCTTGTAATAACGGCACTAACTCTTTGTATCTAACTAAAATATCATAGCTAATCCCTTCTCAGCATTTTCTTTACAAAAACTTTTTCTGTCTCCGGCTCGACTATATTCTGCAATAATAATCGTAAGTGCTGCTGATTTAAGCATAGGTGTATCTTCGGAGCGTTTTTCCTTACGAGCTTTTTCAAAGTCTTCTTCGCTCTTAATTGTTTTTTGCAGTTCCCATGTCAAGTTCACCAATTCTCTCGCACTACCCCAATCCGACAAACAAGCCATAACATTTGAGATACCATTATCACCATTATCTAGCTCATTATATAGCCTGAACAGTACTACTCTCCTATTTAATTGAGGAACGAACTTATTGCCTCCTCCAAATAAACCTAGAAAACCATTAATTTTATGGGTGCTGCATATATATCTAATAATGGGAAGTAATACTTTTAGGCGGCTCTTACCCCCTATTGTTTTGAGTACTTTTATATATTTAACATCAAACATTCTACTTACCTCCTTCAGACAAAACTAATTCATCAATTTTAAAGATATAACAGTGTTGAGCATAACCAGTTCGTAAGGTAACTTTCTTTCGATTTTCAGATGAGCCTGGAAAAAATAACCCTCTCTTAGCTAAATCACCTAATATAGCATTAAGTCTTTTAGTGTTGTTAACTTCTAAAAGGTCACGTAACTTGATGCCTCAAATGCGATAGCATATTCACCATATTTAGCTTCTTCTTTAGGTTGGTCTAATCGAACTCCGTCATGTTCAGCTCTATAACCACCAAAATTCTTAGATGGGAATACAGATTCATTTTCGATTGCATGCTCAACAATAGCACGATAAACATTTTCAGCTTCATCATTATTTGTGAGTTCAGTAGTTCCTAAAATATGTTGCTTATACCCCTCATCATTTGAAGTAATTAGTTCAGCTACCTTTAGACAATCAACATACTGTATAAATGCCTCAAGTTCATCTGGATGAAATCTCCCCCTATTTACTAACTCCCTTATCAGTTCTTATTGTTTTTTCTTGCAATTAAGGTCAGAACAAAGGCAGTAAATTGGATTAGTATTGCCCCATTTGCTTGTAAACTTGGCAATATAGACATTACCAGTGAATTCAGGATGTTCTTCAAGTAGTAGTTCTACTTTCCAATCAGTTTCTACTTCTTTGATACCATTTGGGAATTGAATATCCATCTGTAGTAATACCCCATTTTTTACTTTTACTTGGTTCTTTGCAGATTGATTTTTACTCATTAATACCATTCCTCTCTAGTAGAATTTTTTTTTCTACTTAAAGAGCATCTTTTGAAAATCACCCCAAATATATTCAACTCACCCTTCTAATAAATAAAAAATGAAGAAAAATTTCACTTATACCATCATTTTTTTAAACTCTTACTGCACTATGTCTTTTTTCATAAAATCAAACTCATTTTAAAAACTTTTTTGAAGTGATGACTGCGACCTAATTATCAATACTAGTGATTGGGTGAGTGGGTGTTCGGTTATTATGGGGAATGTTAAAAATGTAAAAAGCTAATACTCAAGTTGAATGGGAAATTTGAAAATGGCTGAGTTACTTGGGTTTGCGTGGTGTGGGATAAAATGTTGTTGTTCTCTGGATGGTATTTATTTTTGCTCAGTCTATCTCTAGTTTATATATTTCTAGACGCCGACTAACTGTTAATTCATTTTTACTCTGGATTCAAGTTTCAGATTTCCTTTAACAAATGGTTGCTCGGGTGTTTGGGTAGAAAAAAAGGATGTAGGTTGGAATGGGTAAGCTAGATACAAGAAATGTTACAAATTCTGAGTTGCTTGAGTTCGTTTTTTGGTGTGGGTGAAGTATTATTGGTACTCAGTTTATACTGTTCTATTCAGACTCTCTCTATCTACTATGTATTAGCTCAATCAATCATGATTGATTTTATTCTCATAAACATATTTTCAATAATCAATAATTATTTATTGGAATATCCACACAAAACATATGTTCCTATTAGAGGAATATTGTTTTCGAAACCATTAAATACTCAATGAATAAAAATAAGATGCCAATTTTTATGACATCTTAGAATGTATCCTCATAATCTTCATCTTCTTCACCCAACAAATTCAATAAGAATTGTTTATACTATCCCCCCTTTCCATCTAACTCCTTGCTAATGGTAGGTACTTTTTTATTAAAATTAAAAGTTCGGTATCCGAGTAAGATTTTATATTTAACTGCATCCGGTTATTAATTAAAGTAATTAATTGTTGGATAGCAGGTATTAGAAATTTAAAACTATTCCTATACTTTCCACAAATAATTAGTTCTTGATTTTCGTGATATTGTAATTCAGGTAATCCTTTTTCGCGTATTCTAATAAATAATGACATGCCTATAGTTTTAAGGTGTCTATATAACAAGTCATTTTTAGTTTGGTCTCTTTTTACTTGTTTTCTTTTTTTGTGATAATTACCATCAAATTCAATGCCTATAAGTAAGGAACTTTCTAATAAATCTATTTCAATACGACGTCCACTTTCCCACGTTATATCAAGATATTGCTTATCAAAATCACCAATAATTTCATTTAATATTAATTTTAATAATCTTTCACTTCTTGAAAAATTATGGGAAGAATTATGAATTGGACATCCTTGATTTTGTGCAGTTCTTTGTCGTACTTCTTTTAAATAATACATCCTGCAACGGCTGCACCAAAACGGATATTTAGCTGAAGTGCTAGGTAATATCGATTCAGAATTGAAATTAGGATTTAACTCTTTGGCGATAACTGGATACTTAATTTTAAGATTGTTTTCTACTGTTGCTTGTTTTCCGTTACACTGTGGGCATGCAATACGACCATACGTAAAATCAGCACACCTTTGTTTTTGTTCTTCGTATATTCCCCAATTATGTTCCTCACATTTTACATAAATGTAATCATTAGAAGTTGCAGCTTTAGTAGAAGGGATGTAACCCATTGCACTATTTCTTCCCTTGTGCCAATATTTATCGATATGTTCATGGTTAGCTTTGGTTTGAACACTTACTTCTATATTCGTACCTTTACAAAATTGACAGACAACCCCACCCCTTACTATAGTTTGATAAACCTTCTCTGGTGATTTTACTGTAAATAGACAATTAGGATTATTGAAATCACAAATCCAGAATGCATTGTATTTATCTTTTACTGTAACAGTATTAAAACTTTTCCCAGCTACTTTTTTGTTTTTTTCAGTCGCCCATAATGATAACATTTTCTTTTTTGCTCCTGATTCATTACTCAATTTAAACCACTCCTTATTTTTCTATAAGGACATTCTGTTAAAGAGATATAAATTTTATACAAAAAGTTTTATTATTCTCATTTTTTATAAAAAAATACATTTTCGGTCAATTATTTTTTACACATTTTTTAATTAACAATGTTAATTGTATTTCGTAATTGAAATGTGAGCCATATCGCAACCGAAATATTAGAACATTCTGGTAGACAAGATTATCGAGAACTAAATGAGCTATTTTTGTCCAAGCAGAGCAATCGCCTTATCAATTTTCTTAATCGTGTTATCAAATCCAAAATTAGTTACTTTGGTGTGAGGCTGTGTAGATTTTCTCTTTATAGTACGTTTCAAGCCCATGTTTGACCCTCCTGCATAGCTTTTTCATTAAAATTCTCCTTTAAGACAAGGTTGGTTCAATTTTAACATTAAATAACGCTCTGAGATGCTGCGAAAAATCATTTTAAAGAAGACTGTTCGATCCACTTGTTCTGAATGACGATAACATATAAATAGAATCTCAGAGAAAAGTTACCCAACGTAAGTTTTGGGACGAAATAAAACACTTAAAACGTTGTCATACCAATGTACTAAGTGTTTTTCTGCATTTCATTCATATACACCTTTTATGCACTATCGTTTAAACTTACCGTTTTAATCAATCTTTATTCCAAGTCAACCAGAGTAGTGTAGAGATTACATCCTATTCTTCAGCTGATAAATCAAATGCTGTCACTCTATGTATTTTAGGCACTATGATACCCGATTCTTTCAACTGAATACCCTATATGCGTGCCTGCTCTAATTAAAAAAATATGTAATACTCATTACTTAAGATGATATTTTGTGTCGCTTCCAACTCTAAATTACATAACGAACAATTCTCCATACCCCCTCTCTTCGAATCTAAAATTTCCAATTATACAACATAGCTACCTAATTTAAATGTTCAGAAGTAAACAATTTTAATTATCTTATTCCTAGCTTCTGTCCGACTTAGAAAGCTTATAAATAGCTGAATCTACTTATTCGACACTTTTTTTGAATCATCTTTTCTGGAAGTGTATAGAATGTCGTATTAATGCTTAAACAACCTACCTGGCTTAATAACACTTACCATCTATTATGGAGGAACAAACAAATGGAAAACTTAACTACACAAAACATTGAAAAAAACATTGTAACAGAGCTTGAATTTACTCTTGATAATAACTTTGAACAAATCTTTGAAAAATGCTTATTGATTCGTGGCGTAACGATAGTTAACTTTGTCGAAGCGAGTGATTCTCAAAAACGAAAATCAATCACTTTTTAACAAATGTACAAGAATAAAAAAATAATAGAAAACACAAAAGGAGATCATTTTAATGACAACAATGAACAAAGCTGTTAAAGGTACAAAAAATCAAATTGAAAAATTATTCTATACCCCAGATGAATCGGACGAATTCATTCAAAAGTTGAAAGCAACAGATGATATTTCAAAAATCGCAAGTTTTCTCTTGGGCTTACGCAAAAATGAGCTCCTTGCACTGCAATGGCAAGATATTGATCTTCAAAACAAAACAATCCGTATTCACCAAACCATTAGTTTGGACGGAATGAATGAGCCTTATATTAAAGTTCCGAAGAGCTATTGTGAAAGAACGCTTGATATTGAAGAGGAAACTTTGCAAGCATTATTTAAATGGCAGGAGCTCCAAGCAGAGCAATTAAAATGGCAAAGTCTTGAGCATCAAGGCGATAAGCAGTTTATCTTCCTAAACAATAAAAATACTTTTTACATCAACTCTAATTTAAATAGTTGGTTAAAAAAATTCCATACTCAACATGGCTTAAAGCTTGTTTCAGTTCACGGCTTACGTCACACTTGTGCTACCCGCATGTATTACCAAACAAAAGATATTAAATTTATCCAACATTTCTTAGGTCACATAGATATAATAACAACAATAGATTTGTATATTCATTGCATCCCTGAATTAGATAATATATTAGTAAAGCCATCTAATCAAACTGTATAAATGATTGTTAATTAAATCTCCATCCGTGCCAAAGTACATTTGTATTTTGGCACTTGTTCTTTCTCTATTTTTAACAGGTATTCACAATAAGTAGTGGAATAACTTATTTGATTGCTATTGAGCACTCAATAATTTTGATGGAATGTGCTGCATATGTTTTCAAATAACTAACCAGAGTACTTATTTTTAGCAATCGGATAGTGATAAATTTCAATATCTGAATCAATGAAACCTCTTCGCTTTGCCCCATGCAACGTTTGATACATATTCTCTCTACCAACAGGGTTGTCCGTATGAATATATATTTTGTTTGCCCGTAACCCTTTTTCACAAATATATTTTACTAAGTCATAACCTGTTGGCAATAGCTTACCTTGTAGATTTTCTCCTAAATCATGGTCAAGAGAAAGTATATCTACTTCGTGATTTTCAAGTAAGTGAATTGCTTCATGAAACGTTCTTGCCACAACAAAACCACTCGGACAATCTCTTAAATCATCCACATAGAGATTTATTTTTTGTGTACCCAAAATAATCACACCCTTAATGCATCGTTTGTTTCAATTGTGTAGTGTAATAAAAGATTTTGCAAACATTCAACCACTAATTACAAATAGCCTTTTTGCTATCACCATTATTTCTACATTAAATGCTACCAAAATAAAGGTAGCTGATTTATTGGGAAACCATTTTTTATACGCTATACTTACAATATGGTTAATCGCAGCATTAACTGTACCCCTAGTTTCCCTGTATGGTTCTAGGAGGCATATTAATGAAAGACCCTATTAAATCATATACAAAAAAAGATGGCAAGACCTACTACATGTTTAAGCTTTATTTAGGAATAGATAGTCAAACAGGCAAACAAATTCACGTTACTAGACGAGGCTTTCTAACAAAAAAAGAGGCTAGTCTCACTTTAGCTCAATTAAGAGTCGAAGTTAGTAAAGGGGAGTATAAGAAGCCTATAACTGAAACATACGAGGATCTATATAATGTCTGGATTCAACACTACGAAAGAACGGTCGAAGAAAGTACATTTGTCAAAACACTAGGAATTTTCAGAAATCACATTCTACCTGCTTTAGGTCACTACCGAATTGAGAAATTGAGTATAGCAATCTGCCAAAGCTTTGTTGATGACTGTTCCTTGAAACTAAAAAGATTTCGAATGGTTAAAACTTACGCATCTAAAGTAATTGATTTCGCTATTAAGCGTGAGTACATCAGCTCTAATCCATTCAAGCTAGTGGATCTTCCAAAAATCAAAGCTTCTAATGTACTAGTTAGCGAGGTCAACTACTATTCAAAGGAGCAGCTAATTAACTTTCTTCAATGCTTAAAGCAATATGGTTACGCTCAAATAACCGCATTTTTCTACCTGCTTGCTTTTTCAGGCATCCGTAAGGGGGAGGCACTTGCATTAACTTGGGCGGATTTAAATTTCGATACAAAGGAACTGCTCATTACAAAAGCTCTTTCAAGAGGTAAAAATAATAAGCTTTATATCAAATCAACTAAAACCGATACGATACGCCAGCTTTTAATCGATGACGAAACATGCAGCATCTTATCCGAATGGAAAAAGATTCAGCAAGTTAAATTTCCAAATGCGAATGACAAAAGTCAATTAATGTTTACAAACGAACAAAATGGCTTATTGCAACAAACGGTTCCTAGAAAATGGCTCATGAAAATCATCGACAATTACAGCTTGCCCTATACACATGTTCACTCATTTCGTCATGTACATTGCTCTTTACTTTTCGAAGCAGGTGCAAGTGTCAAAGAAGTACAAGAACGATTAGGTCACACAGATGTGCAAACAACGCTTAACATCTATACGCATCTATCAAAGCGTGCAAAAAATGACACAATTAATAAGTTTGTGACGTACTTAAACTCATAAACTTGACCCAAAAGTGACCAGATTTTTAGCCAGATTCCGATAGAAATCCCAGAAAACTCAGTACAACTAAAAAAGAAAAAACCCTTGATATACAAGGGTTTTGACCACTCTAGATAACTCTAGAAAATTAATGTATGGAGACGGCGGGAGTCGAACCCGCGTCCAAAGACTCCAATACTTCAGCTTCTACGCGTGTAGTTTGCCTATTTAGGATTCACGTAACATTATGCCGACAAACAGGCGTCCTGTACGCTAACCTGGAAATCTCTTGCCGATGACTCAGGTGGTACTCCATACCATATTTATATAGTTAAGGTGTATTACATTTAATATAAACTCGGTTTTGTAAACCTTCCTTTATCCATTATAGCGTATTTTTCCAAAATAAAAAGAGAATCTTTTAATAGATACCCTGAATCCTCTATATATTCACATATAGATTGCTAAGTGTACATAAACTACGTGTTTCTTGCCTATCTAGATATCTCAATGTTTCACCCCTAAACAATGGGCATACTGTTTTCAGACACATCCCAAAAAAGCACTCGAAAGAGTGCTGTGATTTACTGCATATTTCGCACTGAATGAAGGTATTTATCTTATTGTTCCTCTATTCAAAAATATTTACATAGTATTGAGAGAGTCCATCAAGTTACCAGCAAAATTTCTTAGGGTCATATAAGCTATAATCCCAAACATTAAAAGCAAACCAAGTCCCAGTAATAACTTTTTAGTTTTCATATAGGATACCCTTCCTTATGTAATTTAAATATTATGCTGTACTTCATACTTAATCATTCATTATATCCCTTTCAAAGTCCTCTACAGATTTATAAGAAACATATTCGCCTTTTTCAAACTGTTCTTTACCACGTCTGATTGCTTCACGTTCTTCTTCAGTGGGTTCAAATTCAGGTATAGCCATCTTCAGTAAAACCGTTCGTAATTCTGAAAGCTTTTCTTCAGGAATTTTGTCCACCAGTTCATAAAAGTAATCTCTGTCTGCTTTCATACTTTCAGCCCCTTCAGATTAATACATTCTATTGAGTACCGTTCTTTAATCTTTCTAGCATTTCAGCGTACTGTGCTTTTCGGTTCTTTTCACGTTGTATTTCTTCTTCAGCTAGTTGACTGATTCTATCAAGACTTTTGTCGAGTGAATCTAATTGTGTGTGCATTGAATCAAAACTTGTGTGCAATTCTGTGTTAAGTTCTTTTATATTTGCATGAAAGCTATCCATATTGCACTGAAGTTCCTTCAGCATGTCTATAAACACTTTTGCTTCTTTATCATCCATTGTTCAATTCTCCATTCCTGTTCATTTAAGGTTTTCAATTATTTTATCCAGCATAGTGTGTGTTTTAGCGTACCGTTCTTTCATGTTTTCAGTGTGTTCACTGAAGGTGGTACGTATTTCTTTTATGTCAGCATCTAGTGAATCGAACCTTTTGCCCATTGAATCAGACATTGTATTCAGTGTGTTGGACATTTCCACCAGCATGTCCATAATCGCTTTTTTAGCTTCATTGTCGTTCTTATCATCCATTGTTAATTTCCCCTTTCAGTCGGAATAAAAAGGCACTCATTTGAATGCCTTGTTTTATTACTTGTCTATTACATTTAAAATCATACTGTGCTTGCCAACTTCACCAGCTAGGTAATTAATATACCCTGCATGTTTAGCTGTTTTCTGTGTGATAGTGTCAACATTTTCAACTACTCTATTGTGTTCTTCCGTAGAAACCTGTTTGAACTCATTTACTTCAATTCGTAGTTCTTTGATTTCCTTTTCCAAACCATCAAAGCGTTTGTCCACTGCATCAAAGCGTTGGTGCATGTCTTGCTTCATTTCTTTCATATCAGATTGCATACCTTGTAGCAATTCCATAATTTGTGTAAGTTCGTTTGTATTGTCATTTTAGTACACATCAGTATATTCAACTTCATCCTAATAAGTAGCTACTTGGATTAACTTTTCCTTCAATAAATTTATATCTTTATTTTCTTCCGTAGAAGTACAATATTCAAAATTACATCATCAGTAGCTTCATCCCTGACATTGAAGCCAGTGAACTTTAATAATATAGAAAACATCTTTAAGGAAGGTTAGCCAACTGGTCGTTGTCTGATGTATTTTCTAAATATTCAGTTTCAATGTAAATACTTATGTTCATAGTTTAATTTATTGTAGTAAAGTAGCGTCTGTTATCACTAACATCTTTTCTAATGATTCAAGTTTGGTTTCGACTACCCTAAGACGCTGGTGTACTTCAGCAACTTCTTTCTTCAATTCTTTAATCTCGCCTTTCAAGTCTGTTTTCATTACACCTATATCTGTAGAAATTTCTTGAAGTCTCTCGATAATCTTTAATGTTTCAATTGCCATATTCCAACACCTCTAAACATGTATTTTAAGTATATATTAATTATGTATTAGTCATATTTTAACATGGGTTGTAGCATAATAACATGGGATTTAAGTGCTGTTTGACTAGAATAAAATGTATAACAATGCAAAAAAAATCCCCTACCAGTTCATAACGAACTAATAGGGTGACAACTATGGGGGCATAGCTGGTAATAAAACAATCTGAAGATGGCTGAAGTCTTCAGATTGCTACTAGATTGTAAAGTCTTTTAATTTCGCAACACTGTAAGGATTGCTTACCACAATTGAGACGTACCATTCAATTAAAGTTTCGTAGGTAGTACCACGTAACCCATTATCTACGGCTGTAATTTCACCAGCTTGGATACCTGTTACAGATTCAGGACCAAGTGACATTGCATAGATAGCGTTGTCAGGTAAATACATGTCCTCTACAACTGCAATACGAACTTCACCGAAGCGTTGAACAGGTCGCCCAAAGGCATCTTGTGAAGGTTCAATGAAGGCTTTCTGTGCCATGAACAATTCATTTACTTTACGGCGTGTTTTTTTGTTCATAAAGATAACGTTAGCATTGCCCTGAACCTTATCTAACAGCTGGTGGATTAATCCTGTGTGTAATGGGAAGCCACTAGCATCAACTACCTGTGTAGCGTCCATTCGCTTATTTAAGCCGTCAAACTCCATAGGGTTTACAGATGAATCACCGTGGAAGAAAGTCTGTGTAAAGTGGTTGGCAATAGCCTTTGCCTTGCTTGCTGTGGCTTCAGCACGTACATTGTTTAGATTTCCAGTCAATTCAATATAACGGTCAACTTCAACCTTTGAACCTAGTCTGCGTAGTTCCTCGAAGTGTTCCGAATTGGTAGGGTTCTCAACAATATATTCTTCATTTACTGCACGAAAAGTTGCACCACCGTCTGTTTCTTCACGGATAAAGCCATACGTAGCACCAAAAATCGTTTCGAATGGCAATACTTCTAATACAGCTGATTCACGTGCAATCGTTTGGATGATACCTTTCTTCATTGGGTTGCTTGTTAAGTAGCTAGCTTCAGTAAGTGTAATTCCTGGCATATAAAATCAATCTCCATTTCTTTGTAAGTTTTTTGCAATGAAAAAAGCCAACTGGATTTCATCAGTTAGCTTTGTTGGGGTGCATGGGTGCACTAATATTTGGTTGTTTTAAAGGTTGTTTTCTACTTCATGAATCGAAACTGTTGCACCAGCACCTAAAATCTCCATTTTGTATGGCAGATAGACGTTAGGTTGCTTTCCTAAATCCACTAAGAAGCTTTGCAGTAGTCCTTCTTCTTTAATTGCAGAATCATACTGTTCACCTAAAATTGAAAGCTTTTGCAGATATTCACTCTTTGCTTCTGCAATGCCTTCTTTAATTGCTTGTATTTCCTCTTGCTGTGCCTTATTCATTTCTGCTTTGTTAGATTGAATCTCCGCAATCACGGCATTTACATCTTCGGTCTTATACAATTCAATTTGTTTCATTTCAAGCTGGATAGATTGAATTTTATCAGTCATAGATGTCACAACTTGCTTCTGTTCCTCATACGTTTGTTCAGAAACTTGCTGAAGCAATGCTAGTTTGTGATAATCCTTTAACTTTTTTTGTTCATCCTGAAGGTGTAGCTGTAGCTGAACCAACTCTTCTTGTTTACGTTCCAATGCAAGTTCATAGCTTGTGGATGCATCGGAAGCTTTGTTCAACAAGCCAGCCACTATTTTCTTTATATTTTTCATAGTATCTATTCCCCTTTTTGAATATTAATCTTCAATTGTTCAATACCTAGCCCTTCTTCATAAGCCTTCCCAGCAATTGTGTCTTGCGTTCTTCCACACTCATAGCATTGGAAGTCCCAGATGAAGTTTTAGTCAATCCTAATCGTTCCATTTGAATGCGTTTGTCATTCTCTGCTAAATACCCGAATACATCCATAAACAACTCTGTTTCTTTAATAGTAGGATTTTCTTTATAAGGAATCTTCAAGATGTGTTTTTTCATTTGCTGAAATGCATCCTTTTCATCTGCTGGTATAACAAGATTCTGTATATCTGCCATGTACTTTATGAAGGAAGGAATATCGAGAAAGTCATACCATGTATTTGTGCTGATTCTATTTGATTTACAGAAACCAGCTATGGTATGCCCTTCCAGCATCTTTGCACGGGTGTACTGTTGTGCAAGTGCTACATGCCTATCTGTTAAATCAGGGGGCACGGGAACAGTCTTTAATAACTTTTCATCGTATATGGTCATACTAACTCACCTCCAGCACTTCAATTTGAACTGTTTTTTTACTTTTTACGGTGGCATCTTTTAGCAATCGCTTTTGTAATTTGTCTGTGTAGTAGCTGGTTTCTAGGATTCTATCCAACCAGTACAAAGCCAACTTCTTGTTAGGGTGCTTATAATTTAATTCACGCTGAACATCTTCCAAAGTGGCAATTAATCTTGCCTTGTTCTGCTTGCCATATGATTTGAAAGTTTTCAGGTGTTCTTGTAAGTCTGAATGCACCGAATTAGCCTGATACTTGAATGTGATTTCACGGGCTTCAGCAATCGCTGAAGTAAGTTTGCTGTTTACGTGAGAAGAATCATATTCACTCTTTCCAATGGTGAAAATAAGATACTCAATTTTTGTTTGTAGTGTCATAATTGTTCACCAGCTTTCGTTTTTAATACTGCTTGTGCTTTTGATGATTCAGCTACTAACTGCTGAAGCACCATCAGGTCAAGTTCCGTTATGCCGATTTCCTTTGCAAGTTCTTTCATACGTTCAGCAACTTTTGCTGGAATCTCAATAGTGCCAATTTCATAACAAGCAATCGTACTCTGTGATTTGCCAAGTAGTTGCCCTAATCCAGTTTGATTCAGTCCACAAAAGCCCCGTAATATGCGAAATAGTGCAATGTTCATTTTTTTACAAGCCCCCTTTTATACTCTTTGTGCTGATAATTTATTAGTCATAAGGCAATAGAAAAAGGACACCCCTGAAGGTTGCCCGTTAGTCTAATATGTAGTAGTGAATGGCTGATTCAACTATATGCTTTATGCTTAGTACTCTCTATATATAGAGTTCGTAAAAATGGGTATTTGTAAGACATGGATTCTAAAAACGGTTATTTATACCCATGACACATGGCTGGTACACCACTGTGGAAAGCACAGGAAAACTTACAGTACAAAAAATTAGAAAAAAATTTATTGTTGGGTATCCCATATTTCAGAATCACTATTTATGGATGCCCCCCCTTGAAATTTTCAGGACATAAATGCAATAGATGCAATTTACAGCAAGCGTTCAGACGGATTCAGGTGGGTACTTATACGTTTAGAAGGATTTCACTTGCTTACAAGTCACTTTCACGGTAGTTACAAGAAGGGATTCTGGTGGATAGAAGGCATTCAGGTCACTTACTGAAAAGGTACTTAAAATATAGGGTGCTAAAAATAGGATATCCATTTTTAAAACACATAATTAATAAAAAGAGTATCCCTGTCCCCCGTGCTACCCCCTATCAATTTTTATTATTACTTTATTTTTGAACATTAATATTCAAGCATACAATTCACTTCGTTTGTATGAAAATGATACTTATTAAAAATGAATTCCTTCTTCATATGGAGTACGAATGTGGATATGGATGGGTCGGAATGGATATGGGTAGTAGTAGGCCGTGGTTGATAGTAGCGTAACCCTATTAAATAAAGCACACCCACCGTCTAAAAGTTACAACTTCAGGACACCCAAAAAAGACAACCCAAAACATCTAAGAATAATACTTTACATTATCTAAAAGTTAGTCTAGAATTAATTGTACATAAGTCCTTTAGACTTTAAGACTGAAAAAGGAAAGTGATACATATGGAAATTATAGGCTATGCAAGAGTTTCAACAAAGGGACAAGATTTGACTAATCAGATTGAAGTATTAAAGGACTACGGCTGTGAAAAGATTTTCATGGAGAAGGAAAGTGGTACAAAGTCTGATAGACCAGAACTGAAGAAAGCACTGGAATATTTACGTGAAGGCGATAAGCTGGTAGTTCACAAATTGGATAGGCTAGCACGTTCTACATTTGACCTTTTAAAGATTGCTGAAGATTTAGAAGCACGTGGAATTGGGCTAATATTCATTAAAGAAGGCATTGATTTCACTACACCTAATGGAAAGCTAATGCTTACAATGCTAGGTGCTATTGCTACATTTGAACGGGATTTAATCAATGAAAGAACGTCAGAAGGTAGAGAACGGGCAAAGGCAAAGGGTACACATATGGGGCGTGTTGGACAAGATGAAAAGCAAGTACAGAAAGCATTGTCACTCTTTCAGGATAGGGGCAATAATGGGTTATCAGTTAATGAGATTGCAAAAATGACTGGTGTACCCCGTTCAACCATATATGCAAAGGCTAAAGAACTGGTTTGATTACACTGGTTCTTTTTTTACTTCTTTGTTCAGGTACACTTCAGGAACACACCCCATCTAAGCCCACACACTTCATTTTAACAGGCTTCATTTATTCTCCAATATGAACATATGAACCGCTAGAACGCCTTCAGTGACGGGCTACAATCGTTATAAATTGCCTGTAAAAGAAGATAGGCACTCATTTTCGTTTACGTCCACGGGGTGCATTATATGGGAATTTCAGCTGTATTTTCACCAGTCATTCCACTGATATACAGTCACATTTATGACACAGATACCTAACACTTTCAGCACCATCAATAATTTCAGCCATTCACATTTCAAAAGCAGCTACATTAAATTTTTTATACAAATAAATTTTAACAAGTACCAAGTACCCTACTACCCTTACGATATCTGAAAATTAATATTCAATATTTAGCGTAATAGTTCAAGGTCAAAACATCAGCCGAAACAAGTTTCGACTGCACTAAATCATCACTATATGCCTTTTCATTGTTAGCTGAAGAACTATACGTGCTACTTTTCAGATAGCATTTTTTCATTTTAGCGTGGAAGTGCTTTTCTTCCACATGCGAAGCATCTTCTTTTTTCTTTTTTATACTCGTCTCTTTTAAAGGAAATCTGCTACAAACCCAGTCATATCAAGGGTTTCAGCAAACGTTTACTAAGCAGTGAAAGTAAAGATTTTTTTCAACATCAAATTACTTGTCTGAATATCCCCATTTCCCTGTTTAAAGGTATGAAGAAACATTTACGAAATCGGGGGAATATCACCATGAATCTAATCAATCCAGTACGACAACTAAACACTCCAACAATCAAAGTCATTGATTCAATTATGGGAAGTGGGAAATCCAGTTGGGCTATCCATCACATGAACAATGCACCAGCACGGCAAAAATTCATCTACATAACACCATTCACGGATGAAGTGAAACGTATCATTTCAGATTGTACCAGTAGAGAATTTGTTCAGCCATCAAATGAAGATGGCACAAAACTTGAAGATATTAAACGCCTGATTTCTGAAGGTGCTGATATTGCTTCAACTCATTCGTTATTCCAGCGTGTGGATGCGGAACTATTAGACTTATTAGCAAGCGAAAACTATACACTTATTTTGGATGAAGTAATGAATGTAATTGCACCATTAGAAGAATATACAAAGTCCGATTTACGGCTATTATACAGTGAAGGAATTATAAAGGTGGATGATGGGGGTTTTGTACGCTGGAATAAGCCTGAATACGATAGCGATGACGGTTATTTCACTAAAATACGCAACCTTGCTAACGCTGGAAATTTGATGATGTATGAGAATGATGAAGGGCAACCCGTTGTCTTGTATTGGACATTTCCAGCAGAATCTTTCCATTGTTTTGATGAAATTTATTTACTGACATATTTATTTGATGGGCAAATTCAACGGGCATATTTTGACCTGTTCAGAGTTCAATATAATTATCATTCTGTTGCCAACATTGAAGGCACATATCAGCTAACTGAATACAACCAATATCACAACGAACAGCTTGCACATATCAGGGACAACATTAATATTTACACACCTTCACCAGCTGATAGAAAGGATATGAACAAAGTTGGCGATAAGCGTATAGATTTCAGCATGAGTAATTTGCGAACAAGAACCAAACAAACAGCAATAAAAAAGGTACTCAAAGATAACGCTTATAATTTCTACCGCAATAAATGCAAGGTTTCAACGGATGAAGTCATGTGGACAACATTCAAAGAATTTCAAGATACATTAACACCAACGGGTCTGAAAAATTCCTTTGTTTCCGTGAATTGTAGGGCTACCAATCAATATCAAGATAAATCTGTATGTATTTATCTAGCAAATCGTTTTATGAATCCAGTAACAAAGAATTTCTTCTTTAAGCATGGCGTTCAGGTTGATGAAGATACTTTTGCCCTTTCTGAATTGCTTCAGTGGCTGTTTAGAAGCCGTATCAGACATGGGCAACAAATAAACGTATATATCCCATCAAAGCGTATGAGAACACTTCTGACTGACTATTTGGAAGGGGACTTGTAGTATGGCAAATAGCATATATAACGTAAAACTCACTGATAAGGATGTTTACAAAATCCTATATCTAAACAAGGTTAAAAAGCTTCTTCCTTATCAGATAGAAAAACAATTTCCAGTATCAAAGGCAACAATTAAAAAAATCGTAAATGGCAAAAGCAGAAAAGACTGTTACTATTCATTTATGGACTACATGGAACGCCATCCAAGAAAAATAAAGAAGCTATTTCCTGACCTTACACAACAACAATTAAACGGTATGGAAAATGAGTCGAAGGGGAAATCTGAAGGATAGGATATTCAAATTCCAATAAGCCCACCGTTTCAAGAAAGCCCATCAACTAAAGGTGGGCTTTTCTTATTTTTCCAGGTTTTTCTACCCTAAATTTACCTCAATAATACAATTAACACCAATGCCCTATCAGCTATGCAATGTGTGGTAAAAATTGTGCCTTGCGATACAGTTGCAAAATGAATACCATTAACATTGTTTGTAGAAAGGTTTGGTGAAAATATATGAATTTAAAAACTGCTAAGGAAGTTATTAAAGAACTACATGTAACAATGAAGTCAAATATGAGTTCAGAAGAAAGAATGAACTTGGAGGTTTTACTTATTGAATATTATGTAGACGAAATAGTTAAACAAGAAAGCATAGAAACACTTCAAGGAACAGCTTTAAATTAAAATCCCATATTGCGATAAAAAAAGCATTCTATATACTTGTTTAAAAAGGGGAACGAAGGTGGCTGTTAATGGTTGATAACAAAAATTCTTTATACGGTGAATTATCGTTAGAAATGTTAGCAGGGTTTTATTATCATATTAGCAAAAATATAGAGAATGGAATTTTGTCTAATTCTATGTACCACGAGATAGATTTAATTAAACAAGTAGCTAAAAGAAAAGGTGTCTCATTGACATACTTATATAAGCAGGGTTCACTTCTAAAATGATATATTAAGTGTTATTCCATATTTCCACATTCATAAATAATACATTTCAAACCCAAGCTAATATAGGGTGATAGCAAATGCATGATACCGTTTTTTATTTAAAATCCTTAAATTCTCCACATGGAATAGGAATATTATTCTTAACTGGAATTGGTCTAATCATTTTATTGTGCTAGTGGTTATATAAAGGCGTAGACAAACAGAACTAATGTTTTCCCATATACAGACTCCAAAAGATTGATTTTACGGGCATATATTACTTCCGAGTAACTTAAAACATGCCCGTATGATTCTGTATTCTTGCAATTAACGTATCAACAACTTTTTCGGCTGGTAAAGCGTGTGGAAGTGCTTGAACGTATGAAAGGGTTGCTACTACTTCCAGCGTTAGAAATGGCGACAACACAGCAAGTTGCAGATTTTTATGAAGTTGATAGAACAGTAATTTATCAAATTTCTAATAGACATAAAGACGAACTACTTTCTGATGGGTATTGCAAAATGACGGGTAAGGATTTACGGAATTTTTCAGGGTTTGACACAATGTCAAACGCTAAAATGACAGATAAAGTAAACCACATATTAATTGAACACGGTGGTGTAGAAACAAAATTAAGTAATTCAGTGAACACCTTTTTCCCAAAACGTGCCATTTTACGTGTAGGAATGTTGTTACGTGATTCAGTGGTTGCAAAGGAAGTTAGAACACAGCTATTTCCGATGGCTACACAGCCAAAAATGGTAAAGAATTAAAAGAGTTCATGCAATAATCATAAAAAACAAAGTCGAGTTCCAGTATGTTAAGGAATCGACTTTTCTTATTGAATCTTATTGAATTAAAGCACTTGTTAGTTGAATAATAAATGAATCTTAAATTGCTTTAATAATCTCTACTCTATTTCCAAAAGGGTCTCTAAACTCAAAACGTTCAAAATTTGGAATTGGTACTGAATCCAATATTTTTATATCATTTTCCACCAATACTCTCCTCCAATATGATACATCTTCTACTTGGTATGCTAAGTGGGCTTTCGTTGTTAATCTATCAAAGCCATCTTCTGTTCCTACATGTATCTCTTTATCATCAACTTGTAACCAAAAGCCCCCTCTCCCTTGAAGTGAAACGGGCTTTTCAATTTCTTCTAATCCTAACACATTACAATAAAATTTCTTACCTTCTTCTTCAGCACCTTTCGGAATAGTTATCTGTGCATGATGTAATCCAAGAATCATATAGATACCCCCTGAGTATTAAAACTATTTCTTTTCATTATTATAGTACTAAACGATATATATAAGTAAATAATGGAATATTTATGTAAATTTATAATTATTTCTTATTAAAATAACTGGGCAGTTTAGTTGAATAGCAACAACAGCCATAAAGAAAGAATCGTAAGGAACTTAAAAGCCCTTCTGATTCCATTTAACAAACTCGGTTTTTGCAAATATACTGTCTATTGGTCCATCATCATTTTTTATAAACAGACTGTCTAAATGGTCTTTAACTTTTGAATACTCCTTTATCAGTGCTATTCCCATATAAGTTTTAATAAATTGGTTGACTAACTGATGCTTGTTATAGCGATTTTCATTTTTTTCATAAAAATCAGCCATCTTACATCCTAATTCAATTGGGTATATCTTCATAGAATTTTGTCCACCGTCTACTAAAGTAACGCAAAACATAAAAAACTTTGTCACTTCACCAGTAAAATACTCCAGCTTTTCATCTGTAACTTTATCCAACATTTTCACTCCCACTCACCCATAATAGATTCCCTAAAGATATATCCTTACAGGTAGATACTTCTCTTTTAATCTGTCACTTGTACTAATTTATCTTCAACTACTTTCAATACAGGACTTTCAAATGCTTTACGTATATACTCGTAATCTTCTTTTAATTCATCAAATGATTCAGCAGGCATTATTTCACCCCACGCATAAGGCTTATCGTTTTCATCATAATGAACTTCACATATCTCAAAGTATGGTTTGTTCTGTTTATTAGTAAATTCAACAACTCTATAATTCCAGTACATAAATGCCCTCTCCTTCATAAATAAAAACATATACACCTATATCTTAATTTGAATCCTTAATGAAAGTACAATCTTATTTTTCTAACATTACGTTATATCGTATAACGATAGTACATGAGACAAATCGACTGCACAACCTTGTCACAATTATAAATCCACTTCATTAAATCTCACTTTCAGTAAAATAACTCTTTACAGTTTTAACAGTTCCCTTCACCATGAAACCGAGATATGGAAAACGGCTGGTGCAAAAAATGATTGCCTACGTTTCAGAAAACTAAATTAATAGAATCTGAAACATAGACAAACATCTGCATTATGTATTTTCATGAAACGTCAATTATGGTTTCCGTATGTATGCCCTTGTTTAAATGCGTGATTTCTCACAATACACCTACTGCACTACTATTGCCCCCATGAGTTCATACAATCCGTTAAATAGCGTTCTTGCTATAAAACGTTAATACATATCCAACTATTGTGGAACTCTGTAAAATCGTATTCTATGGTGTATCTTGCGTTGCCGTAACAACTCAATACTTCCACTCCTGACCGATTATGTGCGTCAACCACATTCAGATACCCAAGCCAACAAGGAAGCTTGTAGTGGTATCCTAGACGTTTGTGTGCGATGGGAACGTCATAACCTGTCAAGTTTAGTTTTAATTGGTGTTACTAGGTTTCCACCAACGAGTTTTTGCTAAAAAAGGCAATAGCAAACTAGGCCTTTGCTTTTTAACTTTTTTTCAAGTAAAATAAAGGCAATATAACTCATATTCAGTTATCGATTGTGGGTCGATTTGTTAATGGGTTCGCACTACTATGTCGCAAAACATATAGTGCACTTCTTCAAGAGGGTGTTCCTAGCACTCTCTTTTTTATTTGTCTATAAATAATCCTTTAAGCTACGTGCCACTTCTTCCACATTGAGGTCTAAATATTGCGTTGTTACTGCTAAATCAGAATGACCTAATGCCTTACTGATTAAAGGCACACTAGCCCCTTTATTCAATAGATTTTTCGCATATCCCCTTCTAATCGCATGTGGGTTAATATTTTCTAATCCAAAACGCTTTGAATATTTATTGAGTTGCTTAGAAATAGCACAGTTAGATGATTTGGATGTACTCATGGATAAACCGTTCTGTGTAATGAACACGCTTTGGTTGTTAATCTTGTAATGCTGACGTATCTTTTTATTTTGTTTAATAAGTAGTTGCAACATTTCTGTCAATTCATCATCCAAAGGAAGTTTTAAGAATTTGTGATTCTTTAATGTTGAACCATCTAAATTTAGGCATTGCTGTTCAAAGTCAACATGCCTTTCCTTCAACTCGCAAAGTGTATGAATACGGATTCCAGTTCTGTACATCAGCAAAATTGCGGTAACGTCTCTAAATCCTATGAAGGTTGATTTATCTATGAAGTGAATCAATTTAAAAATATCGCCTTCTTTAGCTGCTGCTTTTACCTCTGTATCAACCTTTATTTGAATCTTTAACCAGAACTTATCTTTCAGCCAATCATTGAAATAAAATTTTCCTAACACGGCTTTAATGGTCTTTAAACGTATTTTCTTCGTTTGCTGTGAAACATCTAGACCTTCTAAATAGCTATAAATTGTATCAATTGTAATTTCTTCTACATAGAGAATCTTGTTAGCTTCACAAAATCCCCGAAAAATATAATTATAGCTATCAATAGTACGAGGTCTATTGCCAGCAATGTTCATTTGCTTAAATACTATTTCTAATGCGTAATCAATTGGTATCCAATGATTGTTACTAGCTTTAGGATTAACGTGACGTGCATTTCCCATCGAAAACACACCATGCTTTCTGCTTTTATCCAAACAAAAAACCTCCTATTCATCGTGTGAATTAGAAGGTTTATAAACGCAAGTATTCAATTAAATGTACCCTTAAAAACGAAAAAAGTTAGGGAGTCTTTTTGAAAGTTTAACACCTTCATCAAGTTACCCTAACTCTTATAAACGTTGATATAACAGCATTTCTACTGTTAAATATCTTGTATGGAGACGGCGGGAGTCGAACCCGCGTCCAAAGACTCCAATACTTCAGCTTCTACGCGTGTAGTTTGCCTATTTAGGATTCACGTAACATTATGCCGACAAACAGGCGTCCTGTACGCTAACCTGGAAATCTCTTGCCGATGACTCAGGTGGTACCATCGACCGTATCCCACTAAAGTTGGGCCCCACGTTCTCTACATGGGCGATAGAGAGGCAGAGCGCTTACGAGCTTACGCTGCGAAAGCTAAGTTTTGTTGTTTGCCAGTTATTATATAACTGTCGTTGATGACGGAGCCGAGCCCTCCGACGCGCGACTAAAGCTTGAACCATCCCTGTCGAATCCGTAACGTCCCCTTGAATATGAATCGAAGCGGTTGGGCCTCGTTCAAACAAAGAGCTAGAATTGCTTCTAGTACGGTGGGAGCTTAAAAGTATGCTTCCATGAAATCTGGCAATCAGTAATACATATTATAAAACAAAACTATTGATAGTTCAAGTATCCCGCTATCGTAGAAAAAATTGGCTTAGATACTTAGGGTATCCGTTAGATTGAGCTTACTATCCACCACTTTTGCTTTGCTATCCACCACTTTTCAACCTCTATCCGTCACTTTCGCCAGTCTATCCGCCACGCCCAGCACCACTGCCACCCAACAACCGAAAAAAGCTCACCGCAGTCCAGCAGTGAGCTTTCTCCAAATCTATTAATATTGATTTTTGGATTTGAAGGTACGTTCCATTTCGCGTTTGGCTTCTTTTTTGCGCATGTCGTTGCGTTTATCGTAGTCTTTTTTCCCTTTGCCGACGCCGATTAAAAGCTTGGCATAGCCGTCTTTGATGTACATTTTCAATGGGACGATTGTGTAGCCGTCACGCTTTACGGCACCGACTAGCTCGCCGATTTGCTTTTTGTGGAGCAGCAGTTTGCGGGCGCGCAGTGGGTCGTGATTGAAACGGTTGCCTTGATCGAAGGGGCTAACATGCATGTTGCTAATCCATGCTTCGCCATTGGTGATTCGGACATAGGAGTCCTTTAGTTGGGCCTTGCCTGCACGGATGGATTTGATTTCTGTGCCTGTTAGTACCATGCCTGCTTCGATTGTTTCTTCGATGAAGTAGTCATGGCCTGCTTTTTTGTTTTGTGCTAATACTTTACCAGTACCTTTTGCCATATTTTTCACCCTCTACTTAAAAGGTTGAGCTTAAGCGAAAGCACCCTCTCAATGGACACTTTCGCTTAGGCTTATTTACGTTTTGATTTTTTCTTTTTGCCTTTTTTGGCAATGCCCTCATAGAACTTTTGCTTTTGCTTCACGCGTTTTTTAGGACCTGGGCTTGAGTCATCTTTGCGGCGACCACGTGGGTCACGGTCGCTTTCACGACGTTCACCTTGCTTGGCGCCACGACTTCCTCGGTCTTCCTCTTGGCGACCGCCTCTGCGATTGCCCCCACGGCTGCCTCGTTCCTCATCACTGCGTGTGCTTCGGCGACTGCGTTCACCTTTGTTATCGCTGTAATTTTTACGTGCATGAATAACAGTAGGTGCTGCTTTGCGTGTTCGTCCATATGAAGTTACCATTCCTACGATTTCAAAGTCAATGGATGACTCCTCAATAATGACATTGGCCACACGAACGGTTACTTCATCACCAATACGGAATTGGCGATTCGTTCGTTCCCCAATCATAATCATTTGACGATCATCAAAACGGTAATAATCATCTGTCATATTGCTAATATGGACAAGTCCTTCGATTGTGTTTGGTAGCTCCACAAAAATACCGAAGTTTGTAATCGATGAAACAATTCCTTCGAATTCTTCGCCAATTTTGTCGGACATATATTGTGCTTTTTTCAAAGCATCAGTATCACGTTCTGCATCAACAGCACGGCGTTCACGCTCAGATGTGTGATCGGCAATTTCATCCATTGCCATACTCCACTGTGCAATTGTTTCTCTAGATGTATCCTTATTAATTAAATACGTACGAATTAAACGGTGTACGATTAAGTCTGGATAACGACGAATTGGTGATGTGAAGTGTGTATAGAAATCAGTTGATAAACCAAAGTGACCAATGCTTTCAGGATAGTACTTCGCCTGCTGCATCGAGCGTAAGAGCATTGTTGAGATAACAGGCTCCTCTGGCATACCCTCAATGGCCTTTAATACATCCTGTAATGCCTTAGGATGAACCGTATTACCCGTACCTTTAATTAAAATACCAAAGTTTGTGACAAATTCAAAGAAGCGTTGAAGCTTTTCAGGCTTTGGATCTTCGTGAATACGGTATAGGAACGGTACATTCATCCAGTGGAAATGCTCAGCGATTGTTTCATTGGCAGCTAGCATGAAATCTTCAATTAATTTCTCCGCTACTGTCCGTTCACGTAATTCAATATCAACTGGCCATCCTTCTTCGTTCACGATCACCTTGGATTCTTTAAAGTCAAAGTCAATCGCCCCTCGTGTTTCACGTTTACGACGTAAAATACCAGATAGCTCAGCCATATTTTTAAACATTGGAACAAGTGGTTCGTAGCGTTCGATTAGTGCCTCATCCTGCTCCTCTAAAATCATGTAAACGTCCTTATATGTCATACGCTCTGTCGTTTTAATGACACTTTGGAAAATTTCATGTGCAATCACATTGCCATTCGCATCAATAATCATTTCACAAGATAGTGTTAAACGGTCAACCTGTGGATTTAATGAACAAATGCCGTTCGATAAACGATGTGGAATCATTGGAATTACACGGTCCGTTAAATAAACACTTGTCGCACGATCATAAGCTTCAATGTCAATGACTGAGCCTTGCGTTACATAATAACTTACGTCTGCAATATGTACGCCAAGCTTATAAGTACCATCTACATTTTTTGTTACGGTTACGGCATCATCCAAATCCTTTGCATCTGCACCATCGATCGTCACAATCGTTTCATGACGTAAATCACGACGGCCTACTAAATCGGCCTCAGTAATTTCATCTGGCACGCGCTGGGCAGCAGCAATGACTTCATCCGGGAATTCAGGTGGAATGTCATGCTTATATAAAATGGATAAAATGTCCACACCAGGGTCATTTTTATGCCCTAAAATTTTCGTAATATAACCTGTAGCAGATTTTAAATCCTCCGGCCATGTTGCTACCTCAACAACAACCTTATGTCCATCGACAGCGCCTAATGTATCTCCTTTGGCAATAAAGATATCCATTGGTAGCTTTTTATCATCTAAGACAACAAAGCCAAAGCCACGATTTGCCTGGAATGTGCCGACAAAGCTTGTTTGACCACGCTCTACAACCTTTGTAACCGTACCCTCACGTCGATCACCGAATGATTCCTTTAAAACACGAATCAGAACAATGTCTCCGTTAATAGCGCCATTAATTTCGTGAGGTGGAATGAACACATCATCCATGCCCTCGACATCAGGTGTCACGAAGCCGAAGCCCTTCGCATGTCCGATAAATTTACCTCTTAGCAAATTCATACGCTCCGGTAAGCCATAGCGATTGGAGCGAGAACGTACAACTAAGCCTTGCCCTTCCATGCGGACAAGTGTTTTCACAAGCTCCTTGAACTCCTCCGCATCCTCAAAGCCAAATTCATCCTCGATTTCACCGACAGTTAGTGGTTTATAATCTTCTTTGCTGAAAAAATCGAGTAAACGACTTTGTAGTGTATCTTTTTGGTCTTTCATACATATTCCCTCCTTCATGAGAAAATCCTATTTATTATTTATTGTGCCCAATTTAGGCTTTCTAAAAAGCGATAAATATCTTCATGTAATTGATCTTTTTCTTGATCTAATGTAATAACATGTTTTGAGTTTTCATACCACTTGATGTGCTTTTCAAGTGACTCAGTTTGATTATATATAATGTTGGCAGATTCTGTCTCTATTACTTCATCATTTGTAGCTTGTACGACAAAAATAGGCGCATAAATCATGTCAATTTCTTGACGAGTACGGGCTATAAATTCTCGCAACTGCTGTAGAGATGGCATGCCATTTTCAGCAATGAGCGCAACTTCAGCTTCAATTTGTTCTTCCTGTTTCCCTTGGAACTTTTTATAGTCCCTTGCATATTTCAAGACACCCTCAAACATAACGTCGGTTGTACGCATTGTCATGGGGGCGCACATTGTGACAATTCCTTTAACAGGATTATTTAATGCAATGTTTAACGCCATGACACCGCCTAATGAAAGGCCAGCAACGGCAATTTCCTGATAGCCAGCATCCTGTAACTGTTTGTAGGCGGCAACGACATCCTGCCACCAGTCTGCTGGTCCTGTTGTGATTAGTTCTTCTGGTTCCACACCGTGACCTTTATAGTGAGGTGCTAATGTAGTATACCCTTTTTTCTCTAAAAATCTACCAAGCATTCGCACGTCTGCAGAGCTTCCTGTGAAGCCGTGTAATAATAAAACAGCACGTGATCCTGCTTGAAAGAAAAATGGCTGTGATAATGTTTTGTTCACTGTAAGCACTCCTTCATTCTAAAACACTTATACATACTATACCCATTATAGTCATCTCGATGATGTCCAGCGATTGACATTTGGATATTGCGTTACAATTCATTTTTTACTATGGAGAGAGGATTTACCATTTAACAATGATAAAAGAAAACGCCCAACCAATTCGGTTAGGCGATATATCTTCAACTATTAGATTTTTGTAATAGCGATTGCTAAAATAAAGAACACTATAGCTAACACAATTGTTGCACGGTGAAGGATTAAATCCATACCACGCGCTTTTTGCTTTCCAAATAGTTGCTCAGCTCCACCCGAGATGGCACCTGATAAGCCTGCACTTTTACTAGATTGAAGTAATACCACAACGATTAACGCTAATGATACGATAACTAATGAAACTAATACTACTGTATGCATTCACTGCACCTCCCGAACTTTGAAACATCACAACAGACTACATTATAACAAAAAAAGGTTGCCATGACAAACTTAGCTTTATGTTTTGCGGGATTGTTTCCGCTTCATGCCTCTCTCCTTGTCGACTTATGCTACTATTTGTGGATGTCACTCCCTATAAATTAAATTATAATGGCAAAAATGAATTTTTTTGGAGGATGGGAAAATGAATAAAAAAATAACAGCGCTGCTTGTACTATGCTGCATGATTCCCTTTCTTACAGCATGCTCAAAGGCCATTGACATACTTCTTGATGAGGATGATGTAACAACTACGACCTTAGCAGAAGAAACAGAGAATGATATAAAGAAGCCAGAAAGTAAAGCGTTATCTGCTTCTTTTTCACCTAATGATCTTTTCTCTACCTCATTATTTAAGGTTGATCCTGCCTTACTACAATTCACTAAAAAAGTAGAAAAACAAGTAGCAAAATTTGAACAGCACTTTGAAGTCCCTTATACAGGGAAGCTAGCTTTCGAAGATTTTGAAGTGCAGTTGAATGACTTAAATAGCCTGCTTACCTTTGTTGACCCCTATACAGCTGGTTATTTTCTTACTTATGAATGGACTGCTTGGGAAACAGATGATGGCTATTTGGTGGAGTTGTCGATTGATTACTTAACAGATGCCAAGAAGGAGAAAAAGGTTGATCAATATGTAGATGCTTTTGCTGACCAGTATATTACGAAGGAAATGACAGATTTTGAGCGCGCTAAAATCATTAATGATACTGTCGTACAGTTAGCCACTTATACAGAACAAGGCTCTACTGAGGGACAAACGGTTTTTGAGCTAATAGATGAGGAAACTGCGGTATGTCAGGCCTATGCCCTACTAGCTTATCGCCTACTATTGGCTTCGGATGTGGAAGCGAAATATGTTTATGGCTATAGCGAGGATCAGCTACATGCTTGGAATTTAGTCAGTATCGATGGCAACTGGTATCACCTTGATACAACATGGAATGATGTGGATTCAGCGGAGCCTTATGCGATTTCCTATGAATACTTTTTAGTCAATGATGAAAAACTAAGCCAAGATCATTTATGGGCAAATGAAAACTATTTTGCTGCTACAAATAATGATTATGATTTTATGCATGATATGTGGTATGCCAATACTGTAGATGATGTGATTTATTATAATAGTATCAACGATAATATGGTCTATTCTTATAATTTTGACACCAATGAAAACCATCATATTACAGAAACGGCGTGCTATTATTTAGCTACTTATCAAGAATCCATTTATTGCAGCGACTATGACAATGCTGGCTATCTAACAAAAATTGATGTCCAGGACGGCTCTGAAGAAGTCTTACTCGAAGATGAAGTCCTCAATTTGTACATCGAAGCAGGCACTTTATATTATGAAACGATAGACGGTGCACAACATCAGGAAAATTTGTAATGCTCTCCAAAAGAATCTGTGTGACCTCTACATAGATTCTTTTCTTCCTCATTATTTACAGAATTACCATACTTCATTAACAAACCTTTAACGCTAGCTTTACACCCTTCCTTTACACTTACAGTTGAATTCATCTAAAGGAGGAAAATCATGAAATACGCAAAAAAATGGACTTCATTGTTTTTAGCAAGTGCAGTGACTTTATCCGCAGTTAGTATCCCACAACAAGAGGTACACGCAGCCGAAGTAAAAAAACCGACAAATGTCATTATGCTTGTGATGGATGGTAGCAGTAATAATGCTGTAACCCTTTCTCGTTGGTATAAAGGTGAAAGCCTCGCAATGGATGAAATTTTATCGGGTGCTATGCGCACGTATTCTGCTGAATCAGCCATTACCGATTCTGCGCCTGCTGCTACGGCATTAGCAACTGGCCATAAATCGAACGATAAATATATAGGTGTGCTCCCATCTGTGATTAACTCCCCTGGATTAGCGCAAATCGCTAAGGAAGATGCCTTCCGACCTGTAGCCAATGTGCTAGAAGGAGCTAAGCAGCAAGGTAAGGCTACTGGATTAATTTCTACTTCCGAAATTCAACATGCTACACCAGCTGGTTTTTCTGCCCATGTCAACAATAGAAGTCAATATGGGGATATAGCAGAGCAGCAGGTTTATCAAAATATTGATGTTGTCTTAGGCGGTGGTCTGGAATCACTATCACCAGGCACATCGAAAAATGCTCGTCAAGATGGCGAGGATTTAATCAAGGTTTTGAATGAAAAAAATTATGATCTCGTTAAAACGCGCGATGAGCTATTTAACAGTCAATCCTCAAAAATTTGGGGAAGCTTTGCGCCAAGTGCACTTGCTTATGATTTAGATCGTGCTAAAACAAGAGCATCTGAGCCTACACTTGCTGAAATGACAAATAAAGCAATCAATACGCTGAAAAAGGATGAGGATGGCTTCTTCCTCTTTGTAGAAGGTAGTAAGGTTGACTGGGCTGCACATGCCAATGATACTATTGGTATCATTAGCGATATTTTATCATTCGATGATGCAGTGAAAGAAGCGGTTGATTTTGCGAAGGAAGATGGTAATACGTTAGTCATCGCAGTAACTGATCATGGAAATAGTGGCATTACGATGGGGAACGCTAACACTACTAGTACCTATTCCAGCATTCCAGTTTCTGCCTACATCGACCCGTTAAAAAAAGCTACAATGACCATTGAAGGAGCTTTAAGCCAACTAAAAGAAGATCGCTCTAATTTAGTTGAGGTCGCTGCTCTTTATGGCTTAGATTCATTAACGGAGGACGAGCTTAAAACATTACAGTCTGCTAAAGACTTAGGCAATGAAATGGTAAAAATGCTAGCCAATCGTGCAAACATTGGTTATACAACAGGTGGTCATACGGGGGAAGATGTATTTTTATATTCATTTGGTCCTTCTAAATTGACAGGATTAGTAGAAAACACTGATTTAGCCCATACAATGGCACGCTTTATGGGCTTTGACTTAAACACATTAACAAATGATTTATATGTGCCTGCAACGAAGGCATTTACGGAAAAAGGATTTACAACAAAAATTGACTTATCGGATAAAGAAAACCCAACATTTATTGCACAAAAAGCAGATATCACAGTGAAAATTCCAGTCAACAAAAACACGATGACGTATGAACAAACTTCCTCAAACACGGCAAAGACTCATACATTTGATACAATCAATGTCTACAATGGCTCTGAATTTTATGTATCTAAAAAAGTTATTAATGAAGTGAAATAAAAATAATAGCACGAACATAAGTTGAGATTATTCCCTTATGTTCGTGCTTTTTTTACATAAGTAAACCAGCCAATAATTTGTAAACTCTACATATCCCCCCAAAACCTTAAATTTACCTTAAATTAATCTTATGATTTACTGAATTCATCTTAATTCAGCAACATTTTTCTCCACATTCCGTCAAATCAGTGTTAAAAACATAAGGTAAGGATTTTTAACTAGTAAATTACTATTTTTTTGAAAGTTTAATCCTATACTTTTTTTCATTGGAGGTGGACAAATGCAATCCATCAAGAATAATGAGTATTTACGCTTCATTGGCTTCACGCTGTTTTATTTGATTGTTTTGGTACTGCTGTTTCTTATACATGGCTTCCATGATATGAACGCTGGACCATTTATATATACGGAATTTTAAATAAAGGAGATTAAAATATGTTAGGTATTTTGGCAGCTATTGAACGTGTGGCCCTCCAGCAGCCACAAAAAACTGCTTATCAGACACACAATGCCTCCTTAACTTATAGTGAGCTTTGGCATTTATCAGATCGTCTTGCCGATTATTTAATGAAGCTTAAGTTGCGGAGACAACAACCTATAGTCATTTATGGACATATGTCCCCCCTACAAATTGTTGCGTTTATCGGGGCTGTAAAGGCTGGCCATCCATATGTACCTGTTGATTCGTCAACACCATCAGAAAGATTACAGCTCATTACAGAAGCTTCTGGAGCAGGTTTAGTATTGACAACAGAGCTATTACAGATGCAGATGAACATTCCAGTTATGGCAGTGCATGATATTCTGGATGCCTCCTCAAAGGACGTGATCCTATCATCCGCAACATGGGTTCGAGATGAGGATATCCATTATATTATTTACACTTCTGGTTCAACAGGTCAACCAAAAGGGGTTCAAATAACAGCTAGTAATCTAACACACTTTGTTAGGTGGATGCAGGAGCACTTCCCTTTACAGGAAGACGGCGTATTTTTAAATCAAGCACCTTATTCCTTTGATTTATCTGTTATGGATCTCTACCCAGCTCTTGTTGGTGGACACACACTTTATGCGATTACACAGCAAGAAATTGCTAATCCAAAAGCCTTGTTTGATTCATTAACGATGTCAAATACTCGTGTATGGACTTCTACACCTTCCTTTGCCAAGATGTGTTTGATGAACAAAGAATGGGACCAAAAACTCATGCCTGCATTGGATACTTTTTTATTTTGCGGAGAGGTTTTACCGATAGCGGTATGTAATGAGTTGATGCTCCGTTTTCCACAGGCAACAATTTATAATTTATATGGCCCTACGGAAACAACCGTCGCTGTATCCTATGTAAAGGTGACGACAGAGCTAGTAGCATGCTTCGAACAATTACCGATTGCCCCTATAACGGAGCCAAACGTATCCGTAGCAGGAGATGGAGAAATTATAATTTCAGGGCCAACCGTTAGTGCCGGGTATTTGGGAGCGCCTGAATTAACAGCGAAAGCTTTCCCGATCGTTGATGGAGATCGCATCTATCAAACTGGTGATATCGGCTATGAGCAGAATGGTTATTTGTTCTTTTCAGGTCGTAAGGATTTCCAAGTGAAATTACATGGCTATCGTTTAGAAATCGAAGAAATTGAAAAACAAATCAGTAACCTACCACCAGTTTCAAGCTGTGTCGTTGTACCTGTTTATAAAGAGAAGGAAATCATTTCTCTTAGTGCCCATATTGTTTTACGTGAGCCATTAACAGACGCGGCCTTCAAAACGACAAAGCAATTGAAGGCACTTTTATCGGCGTACTTACCTGCCTATATGATACCGAAAACGTTTAAATATATGGATGCTTTACCATTAAATCCAAATGGTAAGGTTGATCGTAAAGGATTGGCGGTTATGGAAACAGTATGACGCCTTATGGAAATATAGCATTTTTTGTGATCATCGGACTTTTATTACTACCTACCATCCTATTAGGGTTACGAGGCAAATCTTCGAAACGCTATAATCTTTTTGTCTCGGTAATTGTCTTAGCACTGATTTTCGGACATTCATTGAATGGGACCATTTCGCTTGTACTATTTACGGCCTTTCAGGTAGTCCTTATTGTGGCTTATCAGCGTTACCGACTTCAGCAAAATAGCGGCACTATTTTTATAATAGCTGTGCTTTTATCCATATTACCGCTTGTCCTTGTGAAGGTTCTGCCGATTCTCGGGTTACATCATTTATTTGGCTTCCTTGGTGTGTCCTACATTACGTTTAAAGCGGTGCAAATGATTTTAGAAACCCGTGACGGCTTGATGAAAGAGAAAATTTCTGTAGTAGAGCTAGTCTATTTCTTATTATTCTTTCCTACCGTATCATCTGGACCTATTGATCGTTGGCGTCGTTTTACGAAGGATTTTCATGCCGTGCCTTCCTCGGAGGATTACCAAAAGCTGCTATTAAGTGGAATTAACTATATTTTTGTCGGCTTTTTATATAAATTTATTTTGGCATATTTAATTTATAACTACACGCTTATTTATTTGCCTAATCATACGTATAACTATTTGACACCTTTTCAGGGGCAACTAGCGTATATGTATATGTATAGCTTTTATTTATTCTTTGATTTTGCTGGCTATAGTGCATTTGCTGTTGGGGTGAGCCGAATAATGGGTATCCAAACACCGATTAACTTTAACCGTCCATTCGCCAGCCGCAATATTAAAGATTTTTGGAATCGTTGGCATATGAGCCTTTCGTTTTGGTTTAGGGATTACGTCTATATGCGCTTTGTCCTTTGGATGACAAAGAAAAAGTGGTTGAAAAATAAATTTGCTATTTCGTATATAGGTTTCTTTTTACTATTCTTTTTAATGGGTATTTGGCATGGTCTCGAATGGCACTTTGTGGTCTATGGACTCTATCATGCCCTATTGATTATCAGCTTTGATAAATTTGAACGCTGGAATAAAAAGCATAAGCGTTGGCCAAAAAATAAATGGACGCATGCTATTGGCGTAATCATTACGTTTCATGCCATATGCTTTGGCTTCTATATTTTTTCTGGCACATTATTTTAAACAAAGGGCTGTAAGAGCCTGTTCACTAAAGGAGAATTATTAATGGATCAACAACAAGTTTTAGAAATGCTAGTCGAGTTATGTGAAGACGAAATTATTGTAGAAAACCCAGATATTGATTTATTTGAAGAAGGTTTACTAGATTCGTTTGGGACAATTAATTTATTAGTTGAAATTGAAAATCGTTTTAATATTTCTGTACCTATTACTGATTTCAATCGTGAAGAATGGAATACGCCTAATCGAATAGCAGGGAAATTAGCTGAAAGACAATGATCAAAAAAGGCTTTCTTTCTTTATTTATTGCATTCGCTCTTTTTACTGGCTTTGTCTTCTTTCCTAATGCTTGGATTAAAGCCTGGATATCCAATGAGGATGTGGAGCAAGCCAAAACTAACATGTCTCCACTTGTATTTCAAGGCACATATTTACAGGAGCGAATGTTGCAGGAGCCTAGTTCCATGCCTCTATATGGCTCCTCGGAATTAAACCGTTTTGACCCGTTCCATCCATATAATTATACGCGAGCAACTAACGCTCCGTATTCGACATTTATGATTGGACGTGGGGGCATGCAGTCCATTACCCACTTCCTAAATTTTGCAGCACAAGAAAAGAATTTAAAGGATAAAAAAGTGGTCTTTATCATCTCCCCGCAGTGGTTTACAGAGAAGGGCATGGGTGAATTTCACTTTTCACCGAATTACTCCATGTTACATGCCTATGATTTAGCTTTTAATCAGGAGATGGATGCCGCTCTTCGTAAACGAGCAATGGAGCGTCTGCTAGAATTTGATACCGTCAAACGGGACCGTCTCTTAAAGACCATGTTTCAATATCAAATGTCTAACGGCAAGGAAAAGCCAATTACTGGACGTATGGCCATGGTCGCAGGTCGTTTCCACAAGGAATTGCTAGAAAAGAAGGATTTATATTATTCCCTTTTCCCACGTAAAGGTCATGCATTAAAAAGTAATGACAAGCTCATTGCCAATCAAAGCTTTGAACAACAATTGCAGCATGCAGAGGCATATGGTGAGAAACGTGTATCCAATGACTATATGATTGAAGATCGCGCCTATCAGCGACTTGTAAATGCTAAATTTTCAAAGTTTAAAGATATACGGAAAAAAGAGGATTATACAAACTCTCCTGAATATGAGGATTTCCAACTAGTAATAGATGTTTTAAAGGATGCAGGTGCCAAGCCACTATTCGTGTCCATTCCGGTTAATGGCTATTGGTATGATTATAATGGCTATCCTGAGGAGCGTCGTCAAAAGTACTACGATAAAATGGAGCAAGTATTACAGGACGCGAATGTTGCCTATGTTGATTTTTCAGATCATGAATATGATCCTTATTTTATAATGGATACGATTCATATTGCCTGGAAGGGCTGGGTCTATCTCGATCAAGAACTCGATCAACATTGGTCACAGCCATAAAAAATAATCAGGACAGTCTAGCATTAGTAGACTGTCCTCATGCTGTTGAAAAAAGATGATGTCAACGGCAGAAAAAGCAACTTTGCAAGGTGAGAGGTTGATTTCCGTTCC
>NZ_JBHERJ010000068.1:0-26504 GCF_043359455.1 Lysinibacillus sp. PWR01
GTTATGAAGAATATAACCTTATTACTATATTATTATACCATTAATTCATAATTTATTCCACTCTAGTATGTTACATAAATCGAATATAAATCCATAAAATTGCAAAATATATATATTTTATTTTTCATTTGATAAAAACTCAATTTTATCCATTAGATAGACAGCTAGCACACAGCTTATAAACTAAAAGAAGCGCCAAATACACAAAATGTATTTTGACGCTTTAATATCGCTAACTATGTGCAGGAGCGGAAGTGCTATCATGTCTTTGACTATAAACATCAACCTATTTGGTCTTTAATACCCCCGTACTACTCACACGTAGAAATCATCTCTATTAACATTATTTTATTCAATATCGCACGTGACGTATTTTTCATACATTTGCGTGGCTGACAGACTCATTTTCACTGTTCATGATATTAATATAAATAAAAAACAGGGATTTCTCTCCCTGTTCTCTTCATCTTTATGGTTCTTGTTTATCATCAACATACTCCCACCGATATTCAAATGACTTTGCATTCGCTTGAATGATTTTTTGTTGCAACATCTCAACTGTGCCCAACATATCGGAGTCAATATCCTCGTTAGCAAATTCTAGTGTAGACAAATCTAGTAATATCTGTGCTGATTCTCTTTTATCATCATTGAATACAATTTCCGTAACAAAGCTATTACCTTCTTCGTCTTTTTCTCGTATCCTTATCATGTTCATTACTTCATCATAATCTAATACTTTATAGGTTTTATCTTTTTGACCCTCTTCATTAACTTGTATAATGCTGTCTGCACTAATATAGTACTGAGTTTCAGATTCTTCATCTATCCAATGACCATAAAGAGATGTTTTCACATTGGATAAATCTCTACCACTACAAGCACTAAGAATAAAAATCAGCGACATTATTACTAAGATTAATTTGTTCACTCTACTTCATCCTTTGACAAATATTTTAACGTGACATTTCTTTCTGAATGTATATTCGGTCTGCCTCTTCTTCACTTATTCCATATTTCTCACTTGCTAATTTAGATACCTGTCCATCATGTATTTCAGGAATATAATTTTCCCCATTATTAGTTAATGCATTGTATGACTGCACCATAAAGTCATAAATCTCATCATCACTAGCTTTATAAATTGTGTTCAATTCTGTCGTAGCTGAATCAAGTAAATTCACAGCCACTACAAAATGCCTTGATGATTCAAGTACCGTTTCAGCATTTTTTTCTAATGAACCTTTTTCATATAAATTTGCACCTAATTCTAACTCCTTAAATACCTCTAACATTCGTGAATGATAATTTAATAATTCATCAGGTACATCCATTTCTTTAATAAATTTGTAATTATCTCTAACTTCTTTAGCTATGCCAGTTACCCTTGATACAAATTCTTTATCTTCTATTATTAAGGGATTATCAGCCATTTTCTGACTCAACGCTTCCATAACTTTTAATTCTATATATATGTTTTCTTTAAATCTTTGCATATCGCTGAGATATTCCTCAATATTAACTGTACTATCGCTTTCCGCAATCATCTTGGTTGTAGATAACGCAACTTCATCTTTTTTATTTACTTCTTCTGTGGTTTCATCCAATTTATCAGAACACCCTATTAATGTCGCACCTAGTAATAATAGAACTCCTAATTTTTTCAACATTATTCCCCTCCTGTAATTTTCATTATTGAAAACCCTATGATCCGCTTCAATTAAGATAAACACTCATATAGCTGTATATGTACTATCAATCTTCTTTCTCGCCATCTTTTTTCTTAGGCTTGGTTACACCCACAACTTGATTCGATTGGGCAAACTCTAGTGCCTGTAAAATACCAAGTATATAACGCTTTCCTTCTTCATCTAACCTTTTAAAGCTGGACTCTAGTTGCTTGTATTGGTCTTCGTTTTCCATGAAACCCCTCCTTATTCACACCTTATGAGAGTATTATATAATTACATAGAGAGTAATTCAACTGCATTCTATTTATATTTACTTTCAATGTGAGTGGATATATGATATTTTGAATACTAACGAGGTGATATCTATTGTCTACTACTATCAATCAACGTGTTAAACAAGTACGAACTGAACTGAATTTATCGCAAGCCAAATTTGCTAAAGCTATTTCAATATCCAATAGTCATATAGCAGGCATTGAATTAGAGCACCGAAAGGTAAATGACCGCATCATCAGATTGATTTGTATCACTTTCAATGTGAATGAAAATTGGCTAAATACTGGTGAAGGTGAGATGTTTAAAAGCCCTGCTGATACTAAATTTGAAATGGCTATGACAATTTTCAAAGAGTTAAATCCTGATTATCAAGAGTTTGTGTTAAAACAAATTGATGAGTTACTGAAAATCCAAAATAATAGGAAAAATAAACAAACCAAGGAATAGGGCTATCATTAGTAGCCCTAACTCCTTATCTATTCAATAATGATAGCTAAACTGTTTCCAGAGAATACTATACCCTCTCTCACTGCAACCTATCTATATAAAAGACTTTGCCATTGCTTAGATTGCAAATGAAGCGGTCTGGTGTAGCTGGCATGGTTGTTGCTATGCACCAGCTCTTATCAACAGTCGCCTTTTAAAAGTTAGTAATAATCTATAGATAATCATTAGCCTTACAACTCTTTGCAGATTTGTGGTAGATTGTTTTACTGGTCATTACTTGTTTAGATGTGTATTGTTTCACCTTACTATATCCCCTCAACGTCATAAAAATATTTAAGCATGGCTAGTACATCCTCTTTCGTAGCTTCAATTTGCCTATTTTAAATGGCTGGACTAGTAGTATAGACTGCATATTTATCAAATGTCTACTTTGTATTTAGCGTTATAACATACCTGAAGCCCATCAAACCGTAGTTTGTTGTGTTAATAATTGTAGTCATATGTGTAGCTCCTATAAATAATCCCTTAAATCTTTGGCTACCTCTTCAATATCTAAATCCAAATACTGTGTTGTTACAGCTAAATCCGAATGACCTAAAGCTTTACTAATAAGAGCTATACTTGCTCCCTTTTCATGTAAGTTCTTCGCATAGGCTCTGCGAATTGCATGTGCATTGATATTTTCTAAGTAGGAGATTAATTGTATGTTTAGTTACCATGTTAATGAGCTGAATAATAAAGGTGAACCTCGTTATGCTGAATATGAGCATGAAAATGAAGGAAAGCTATTTTGAAAGTCACACATATATTCACACTAACAAAGCTCATTGAAATCCATATTATTAAAGCTGTGGCTAATTTGAAAAGTCCCCCATATATTTACTTGTTAATTTGTCTAACTTCTTATAGGAAATCTCTCAACCCTTTTAATACTTCATCTGAGCTTACACCCAAGTATTTCGTAGTAGTCGAAAGGCTCTTATGGGAAAGTGCCTTGCTAATTAAAACTACATCCGCTCCTTTTTTTCTTAAATTCGTTGCGTATAGTCTTCTAATGGCGTGAGCGCTAATATTGTTCAAGTTATACTTTTTTGCATAGTATGATAACCGTTTAGTAATAGCACATGGCTTAGACTCAACGTCTAATGAATCACCAAATTTGCTTAAGAAAATCACTCGGTTTCGTTTTTTGTAGTGTTTGCGGATAATATCATTTTGGGCTATTAGACGCTTTAAATAGATTGCTAACTCATCGTCAAAAGGCAACTTTAATACATCATGATTCTTCATTATGTCGCCTGTTAGTAATAATGAATTGGTTTCAAAGTCAATATGCTTTTCTTCTAACTGAATAAGTGTATTCATACGAATACCTGTCTTATAAATAGTTAGAATGGCTACTACGTCACGAAACTTTATGAAATTTGTCATATCGAGTAATGATAATAAGATTGCTAACTGCTTCTCATCTGCTGGGAGTTTGATTTTGGTATCAACACGTATTCGTACATCCTTCCAAAAGTTCTTCTCTAACCAACCATTATCATAGAAACGATTCAGAACAGCTTTTATTACTCGTAAGCGGTTTTGTTTCGAAACATCTGAAATATCTCCTAGTTGCGAGAGCCAATTAAATATTACTTCTAGTGTAATTTCGTCGAGAAATTCGATTTCCATAGCTTCCACTAAACGATTAAACGTGTAAATGTACTCTTTGATAGTTGCCTTCCTAACACCTGATAAACGCATTTGCTCTTTTACGATTAGTAGTGCATTAGTTACCTTAACTCCCCTCTTCCCTTCTTTCACCTCAGTTACATCCACTAGAATTTTTGGAGGTGCTATTAACTCTGTATCGTCTTGGTGAAATGCTCCACTAAATGTTGGAGGCTGTATGCTCCCTGTAATGTCATTCAAATCAAATATGCCTGTTCTCTGCTTATTTTTAGACATAAAAAAACCTCCTAACTAATAAAAGTTAGAAGGTAATAAAATTGCGAACTTTGATAAGTGTTCTATTCCCTATTCTATTCTCTAAGTGCTTACTTCACTTTTTCTGCTACACCCAATACATCGTTCTCTTCAAGGAACTTCGTATTGAATTGCGCTGATTTGAAGACATCATTGTTCATTAGTGCTTGGTGGAATGGAATTGTTGTATTGATTCCAGGACCAGATACTTCGAATTCACTTAGGGCGCGGTTCATTTTTGCAATCGCTTCTTCACGTGTATCCGCATGAACAATTAGTTTCGCTACCATTGAATCGTAATATGGTGGGATTGTATAGCCCGCATAGACAGCAGAATCAATACGTACACCGTAGCCACCCGGTGTTATATACGTATCAACAGTTCCTGCTGATGGCATGAAGTTTTTGTAGGCATTTTCTGCGTTAATACGGCATTCAATAGCCCAACCATTTAATTTTATATCATCTTGTGTGAACGGAAGCTTCTCACCAGATGCGATTTTTAATTGTTGTTGTACAAGATCTACACCAGAAATCATTTCTGTTACTGGATGCTCAACCTGAATACGAGTATTCATTTCCATGAAGTAGAACTTGTCCTCTCGATAATCATAGATAAACTCGATTGTACCAGCGCCTTCATAGTCACATGCTTGTGCCGCTTTGACTGCAGCCGCACCCATTTCAGCACGACGCTCAGAAGATAAAGCTGGAGATGGAGCTTCCTCTACTAACTTCTGCATACGACGTTGAACCGTACAGTCACGTTCGCCTAAATGCACCACGTTACCGTAGCCATCTGCTAAAACCTGGATTTCACAGTGACGGAAGTACTCGATGAATTTCTCTAAATATACGCCTGGGTTACCGAATGCTGCAGCAGCCTCTTTTTGCGTAATTTCAATACCTTTTACAAGATCTTCTTCTGTACGTGCTACACGGATCCCTTTACCGCCACCACCAGCAGTTGCTTTGATGATGACAGGGTAACCAATTTTAGCAGCCCATTCTTTACCTGTTTCAATATCTGGTACAATACCAGTACCTGGAACAAGGGGAACACCTGCCGCTTCCATCGTTGTACGTGCAACGTCCTTGATGCCCATAATTTTAATAGAATCAGATGATGGACCGATAAATTTAATGCCAGCGTTTTCACAAGCTTCAGCAAAATCAGCGTTTTCCGATACGAAACCATATCCTGGGTGGATACCATCTGCACCTGTTTTTTCAGCTACACTAAGTAGCGCTGGGAAGCTAAGATAAGAATCTTTTGATAGCTTTGGTCCGATACAATAAGCTTCATCTGCTAATTTCACATGTAATGCGTCCGCATCTGCTTCAGAGTAGACAGCAACCGATTGAATGCCTAACTCTTTACAAGCACGAATGATACGCACAGCGATTTCGCCGCGGTTTGCAATTAAAACTTTTTTCATTTGTTTTGCACTCCTTACTCAGCTTTTACAAGGAATAGTGGTTGGCCGTACTCTACTAAGTCGCCATCTTTAACTAGAATTTCAACGATTTCCCCTTGCACTTCTGCTTCGATTTCGTTGAATAATTTCATTGCTTCTACGATACATACGATTGTTTCATTTCCTACTTTGTCACCTGGTTTTACGTAAGCTGGTGAATCTGGGTTTGGTGCTTGATAGAAAGTACCGACCATCGGAGATACAATTTTATGTAACGAAGGGTCGTTAATTGCTGGTGTAGCTGCAGCTGGAGCTTCTTCCACTTTAGCTGGTGCAGGTGTTACTGCTGGAGCTTCTGCTGGTGCAGATTGTTGTACAACAGGGGCTACTACTTCTTTTTTAGGTGCTACAGTTTCTGTAACAACAACATTATTCTTTTTAAGTTTTACTTTTGCGCCATCTACTTCATACACAAACTCGTCAATTGAAGATGAATCCACTAATTTAATGATTTCACGAATTTCTTGAATTTTGAACATTTCTAACTCTCCTTATGAATTAAAATCTACTACAATAACTATTCTATATTTTTTCGTATCAATTTGAAATAGTTAAATGAAAATTAAGTAAATATGAACAAAATAAAAGGCTTTCCTTTACTAAGCGAAAGCCTTTTCATTAAGCTGATATATAACACCCTTTTACTAATTAACTAAATATTTATTTTTTTCTCTATTTTTTAATAATTATTTGCACTAAACTTTACTTGCACATCATTTGCGCCTTCCATCTCTGTTTTTACCAGATAGATAATTTCGTTTGCTTGTGCTTTTGACAACTCCTCTGCCATCACTGTAACTGAAACTTTTTCTCCCTCAGCGCGAACAAACGCATCCGAATAACCTAATGATTTAACGAGCATTTCAAGCATAGCTTCTGCTGATTCACGTTTAATCAGCCCATCCATTTCATTAAATGCCTCATTTTTTTCTTCGGCAGAAGCTTCTTGAGAAGCAATTTTTTGTGTTAACTGTTCACGAAGCTGGCTTCTCTCATCACTAACCTGCATACGCATTTCTTCGAATAAGTGACTTGGTGAAGATACTTCTTGTGTTATATCATTTGTTGCTTCCTGATCTGTAACACCTGTGACAGCTGTTTGTTGCAGTGTATCATCTGTAAAAATAGTAAGACCATTGAATTGTTTTGCTGGATCAACCAAATAATACACTGAAATGACTGCTACTAAACTTAATAATGTCATAAACCAAACTGTTCTTCTACGTACGCGCATTTACTTTTCCTCCTTATTTTCCATTGGAACGATAATAATTCGATGAATCGGTAATTGCATCACTTGACTGACGACAGCACGAATTTCATTTTTTACAAAGATATCGGAAGCACCTTCTGAAACAACGAGCATTCCTGTTACGTTTTTCGCGCCTTGCTCAGTCCCTCGAAAATATTGGCTGAATAGTTTATTGGCATCCTGATCATCTGTCATCTCTCCATAATAAAAGTAGACTTTAACCTCCCCAACACCTTGCATTGCCTTCAGTGTTTGCTCAAGTTTTTCTTCATTCGTGAGCGGTGAACCTTTGTCGCTTGTTGAATTCGTTTGATACATAGGTAAAATGATGAATATTCCCACGGAGGCAGCTATCAAAATAAAAAGCATCAATGACGTTGTTTTTTTTCGTGTCTTTTCCACTTCACTTGTACATTGCCTCCTTTCATCTTCTCTTTTTCAAGTGTATGTACGCTTGTTTCTTCCTATGAATTGATAAATGGAATCTTTAATAGCAATTGCAAAAATACTAACGTGATGACCAACTTTGTCAGTGAAATTATTTCCTTATCATCCGTTAGAAACACAAAAATCTGACAGACAAAGAGCAATGCCAATAAAAGAATCAATCTATCTCCCCCCTGCCATGACTTGTACGAACACAATGAGGAAAAAACAAGAAAACATAAATGAAAAAGCAATTAAAAATGATACAGCACATAAAGTAAATAGCGATTTGCTAACTTGATCTAGTAGTCTACAAATATCATCAAAGGCAATCGGTTCTAAAATGGCGGCAAGCATTTTCAATGAATAGGCACTGACTACAAGCTGCACTGTTGGGATAAATGACACCGTAATGACGGCGATAAAGGCACTAATACTTGTAAGGGAAGATGTAAATTGTGTCATATGCTGAAACATCGAAAAACTATCCACAATAAAAGAACCAACAACTGGAATATTTTCTTCAATTAATTTTTTGACGGGCTCCGCTACAGCCGCATTGACACTAAATGCTGCTACGCCACTTGCAGTCATCAGCAGAATATAGCAAATGACAGACGCAGACACGATACTCATAATCGTAAAACGAATCAAATCAGCTATCCGCGTAAAGGATATTTCCTTGACGATAACACTGCACACATCAAAGACAATGGCCAATAGCACGCCTGGAATAAGCCACTTACTACTGATAATGGTGAGGACTTGTACAAAAAACAGTAAAAAAGGTTGCCAGGAAGCAATCGCGGTAATACTACTGGATAGGAGAAAGCTTGATGTAAGAATTGGATAAAATGCCGTAAATAGATGGGCTAGTCCTTGTGCAATTTCATCAATTAATGTAAAAGATTTGACAACAACAGGACCGATTGTTGCTAAAACGATAAGAAAAAAAAGTATCCTTGTCCCTTTTTCAAATTCTGGTATTACCATGTTCACAATCAAAATAATGATGACGTAACTGCAAAGCATGAGCGTCATCTTGAGCAAGAGAAAGAATGGGTCGATTAAAAACGATAATATTTGCTCCTGCAATGGCTTCGCTCCTTAGTTTAGCCTTTTTAAAATGGCCGACACCTCCTGTAGAACAGCCAAAAATTCTTTGAACCAATACAGCAAAATCACAATTTTCACAGCAGCAAAAACGATGTTCCCGAGCACTTTATAATTATGTTCTGCCAGAAGCAATGCCACCCACTGCCCGACATAGAACATACTTGCACTGATTAAAATAGCCTTCGCATAAGGTAAAAACGCAAGTGTTTCTAACAGTTGTTTGGCGAAAGGCAATAAAAGTGTCGAGAACAACATGCCAAAAAGCAAAAAAGAAAACATCACACTGATTAGCGCATGGAGTGGCTGTATAACTTCTTTTATCAGCAATAATAAAAGCAGCATGACAACAGCGACGATCACAATTTCCATTTACGTTACCCCGAAGAGGTAAGCCATTGGAAGAATGTTAAAATCTCATTAAAGAATAGACGTAAAAATCGAAGTAATTCTGCTGTCATATATAAGTAGGCAATGAAAAAGAGGAAAAATGAAAATTCCTTCTTCCCTGTTTGATCAAAGAAAACATGAAGAAGCGCAACGACTAGTCCCACTCCAGCAACTCTTAATACGTCTTGTAATTCCATTCCTACGCCCCCTCGTGTACAGCAATATATGTCGCTCTACAAAAAAAAAGACCTCTATACAGATGTATAGAGATCTTCAATAAAAAAATTTAGAGTAGCTTTTTCAAGATGCTTTTAACAGTGCCTGCTTGCTGAACGAGATGACTATTTTCGCCCATCCACATAGATAAATATTCAGCATTGCCTTGCTCAGCACTTTCTTTACGAATGGTAGTCGTTAAATAGTTTTGTAGAGGATAAGGTGCTACTGTCGCATCCTCCATACGTTTTGTGAAATCATTCGCTAAACCTCGTGCTGGCTTACCAGTAAATGCAAGCGTAATCGTCGTTTGTTGTTCTTTCGATGCTAACACAGCATTTTTATAGAGTGGTGAAATTTCGCATTCATCTGCCACTAGTAAAGCTGTACCAATTTGAACTGCCTGTGCCCCACTCTCAAGTGCCTTTTGAATATCCTCTTTGGTTACAAGGCCACCCGCAGCGATAATAGGAATCGTAACTTTTCCCACAACTTGTTGTAGTAAGTCGTTTAACGGAATTAATTGCAGAGGAGCAGTAAAAGAGCCTCGATGACCGCCAGCCTCTCCCCCTTGTAATACAACCGCATCCATTCCTGCCTGTTCCACTAATATAGCTTCCTCTACTGTCGTAGCAGTGCCAATCGTATAGATACCGTGATCTTTTAATTCCTTGAGAATCGCTGGAGATGGCAGTCCAAATGTAAATGAGCAAATTGCCACCTTCTCATCAATCACCGCTTGAACCTGTCCTGCAAAAACTTCTTTTGATACTACACTCTGTACAGGCGATAAGCCTAATTCATCATAAAAAGGTTGCAGTGCCATTCGTGCTTGTTGTAAAACCTCGACATCAATTTTAGGTTCCTCTTGCACAAATAAATTGACTGCAAAGGGCTTTGTCGTTAATTTCTTCACTTCCTGGATAAACTGCTTTGTTTGTTCACCATCTAAGTAACCCGCACCAATTGAGCCTAATAGCCCTGCCTCAGCACAAGCCGCCACAAATTTAGGGGATGTTACGCCTGCCATTGGTGCTTGAATAATTGGATATTGAAAATCAAATGTTGTTTGTAGCATACCTTTCACTCCTTACTATGATTGTAAACAATTCTTCTAGTAATGACCATCTATCTGTTGATAGAAACTTGCTAGTTCCTCAATAAAAATTAGATAGTGCTTCTATCTATTATCACATTAAATGAACGATTTGACAGGATATGTATAAGAAAAAAATAAAAACCTACTCTTTCATCCAAAAGAGTAGGCTGGCTATTATTGATCATTATGCACGAGAAACGTAAGAGCCTTCTTCAGTGTTAATGATTAGAACATCACCTTGGTTTACGAAGAATGGTACTTGTACAATAAGACCTGTTTGAAGAGTAGCAGGTTTTGTACCGCCTGAAGCTGTATCACCTTTAATTCCTGGTTCTGTTTCAGTTACTTCTAATTGTACAGTGTTTGGTAATTCAACACCTAGCATTTCACCTTGGTAAGATTGAATATGCACTTCCATGTTTTCTTTAAGGAATTTTAGTTCATACTCGATAGCTGCTGAAGCTAGTTCAGTTTGCTCATATGATTCTAAGTCCATGAATACATGATCGTCACCTTGGGCATATAGGTATTGCATTTTACGGTTATCGATTTGTGCCTTCTCTACTTTTTCACCAGCACGGAATGTTTTTTCATTCACGGAGCCGTTACGTAGGTTACGTAATTTAGAACGTACGAATGCAGCACCTTTACCTGGTTTAACGTGTTGGAAATCTAACACGCGATATAATTGGCCATCAACAACAATTGTTAGACCTGTACGAAAATCGTTTACTGAAATCATTTGTGTTCCTCCAAAGTTTATAAAATAATGAGTTCTTTTGACGAATGTGTTAGGAGTTCATTACCCTTTTCTGTGATTAAAATATCATCCTCGATACGGACACCACCGATTCCTGGTAAGTAAACACCTGGTTCAATCGTCACGGCCATACCTGGCTCTAGCACTGTATCAGAACGCATCGATAAGCCAGGGCCTTCATGTACTTCAAGACCAATACCATGTCCTAAAGAATGACCAAATGCTTCGCCATATCCTTTTTCTTTTAAATAGTCACGTGCAATCGCGTCCGCTTGAATGCCTGTTAAGCCAGGGCCCACTTTTTCAAGTGCTAACAGTTGAGAAGCAAGGACTGCATTGTACATATCTACTAATTTTCCAGATGGTTCTCCAACAGCCACAGTACGTGTGATATCCGAAATATAGCCATTATATAGCGCACCAAAGTCTAAAGTAACAAAGTCGCCTTTTTCAATCACTTTATTCGTTGCAACGCCATGTGGTAATGCTGAACGAAGACCAGACGCAACAATTGTGTCAAACGAAGACTGAGTTGCTCCTTGTTTACGCATGAAAAATTCTAATTCATTCGAAACCTCAAGCTCGGTTTTACCAGGCTTGATGAAGCCTAAAATATGTGTAAATGCGTGATCTGCAATTTCACACGCAGCCTTAATAATATTAATCTCTTGTTCCGTCTTAATCAAGCGAATTTTTTCAATTAGCCCAGAAATCGGCACTAAATCTGCTTGAATGTTCGATTTATACAGTTCATATGTGCCATAGCTTACAGTATCTTTCTCAAAGCCCAATAATTTGATGCCCATATTGTTTACTTGAGTAGCGATTTCTTCAATAATTGTCGCTTCATGCTTGACAATTCGGAAGTCCTGAATCTGTGCAGCAGCCTGCTCTGTATAACGGAAATCTGTAATAAATACAGCATCATTTTGAGACACAATTGCTACGCCCGCTGTCCCTGTAAAACCTGTCATATAGTGACGGTTGTACCCATTAGTAATTAGAATGCCATCGATGCTTTGTTCTTGAAGTGCTTTACGTAGCTTTTGTAATTTCAACATAATCAATTCTCCCTCTCGATAAATGTACGTAGTGCCAGTTCATAGCCTTTCGTACCTAGTCCACAAATTTGACCAAGGCAGGCCGGAGCAAGATAGGAATGATGTCGGAAAGCCTCACGTTTGTGGATATTGGAAATATGTACTTCGATAACTGGCACAGAAATACCTGCAATCGCATCATGTAACGCAATGCTTGTATGGGTATATGCACCAGGATTAAAGATAATACCATCATAGTTTTCGTCCTCTGCTTCATGCACCCAATCGACTAGTACCCCTTCATGATTGGATTGACGAAATTCAACTGTAGCACCTAAAGAAGCCGCAAGATTTTGAACATTTTCTCGAACATCATCCAATGTTTCATGTCCATAAATATGTGGCTCTCGTTTACCAAGTCGATTTAAGTTAGGTCCATTCAAACATAATAACTTCACGCTTCTATTCGCCTCTTTCTATGTACTTGCCATTTATTTTATCATACACCGTGCATTCAGCAACTAATTTCAACTAGTGGTTCCATAAATACCCCCTCAAACGAAGGGGATATTTTGCCCCACTAACTTTGTTTTTGTGTCGTATGTTCCTTCTGATGGAAATTGGCGGTTTCCAGCAAGAAACGTAATAAACAAATGACGGTCACCATAAATGGAATCGACAGTTTTTTAAAAGACGTAAGTTGTAATGGTAAATCTAAAGCCATCCATTCTAATGTGATGGTCACCAAAAGACCTAGTAAAAGGGAAGAAAAGACAGCTGGGATGATATATACATAGCGCATTGTCATGTATAAAAATAAGCCAATAATAAATAGAAGAAAAATAAAAAAGGTCCACTGAAATAATTTGGAGCTTTCTTCAAACCAATTCCATTTCTTATAAAACCCAATCGGATGCCATTTAATGAGATGGAAATAATGTAAACCCTTTAAGCACAGCGCTAAAACAAGCGCGTTGACAAGTGCTGTAATCGTCGCTACCTTCACCATATACCTCCTTTATGCACACTAATCATTTCCTAAAATGTACGATTAGTGTAGCCATATAGAAAATTTGCTATGCGTAAAGGTAGAGGTTTTTCACTAAATTTAGTACAATGGTACAGTTGAAATATATAAAGAGAGTGGTGTTAGCCTTGAGCAATTCACCTGTATACGGGGGACAAGCACAATTAGAGGGTGTGATGTTCGGAGGAAAGGAACATACTGTTACAGCCATTCGTCGTAACGATGATTCCATTGATTATTATCATTTCAAAAAAGTACAAAAACCTATGTTACAAAAGCTGAAGAAAATTCCATTTGTACGAGGCGTTGTTGCGCTGATTGAATCCGCTGGCTTAGGTTCTCGTCATATGCAATTTGCTGGGGATCGTTATGATGTAGTACCTGGCGAAGAGGAAGATCATAAAGAAGAAGGCTCTAAACTTCAAATGATACTTGGCGTTGCTGTAGTAGGTATTCTTTCTTTTTTATTTGGAAAATTTGCCTTTACATTAATTCCTGTTTTTATAGCTGATTTTTTCTCAAAATGGATTGAAGGAAAAACGGGACAAATTTTACTAGAAAGTGGTATTAAGCTCCTTTTACTGCTTACCTATTTATACTTTATCTCGTTGACACCTCTGATTAAACGGGTATTTCAGTATCACGGTGCTGAGCATAAAGTCATTAACTGCTATGAAGCAGGTTTAGACATTACCGTAAAAAACGTTCAAGCTCAATCACGTCTGCACTATCGTTGCGGCAGTAGCTTTATTCTATTCACAGTTTTCGTAGGTATGTTTTTATATTTCTTTGTGCCTACAGATCCGCTGTGGCTTCGTATTTTAGATCGTATTCTATTAATTCCTGTTGTTCTTGGTATCTCATTTGAAGTCTTACAAGCGACAAATGCTTGCCGTAATATTCCAGTGTTACGCTTCCTTGGCTACCCTGGCTTATGGCTTCAATTACTCACAACTCGTGAACCAAAGGACGATCAAGTGGAAGTAGCGATTGCTTCCTTTAATATGCTACGCCAAGTAGAACAGCAACCTGAAATTGCTGCGACATTAAATCATGATTAACAAAAAAAGGCAGCCCAACATGAACGTTGGAGCTGCCTTTTTTCATTTTGAACCATAGCCTTGCATTTTCTGCTTAAATATAAAAATAGCGAGAATCGTAATAATTACTGTATAACCGATGACAACGATGAGTGAATGAAACATATTAGTATACTCTGCATGTAAAATAGCATTCGCTGCATTGACTGCATGAACGAAAGGTAAATACTGCGCAATCGTTTGAAATGTTCCACCAATCATATCTAATTCGAACCATGTTCCACTTAACCAAGTTGTGATATTAACAAAGATGGCAAAAATTCCTCCTACCTGTTTATCTGTAAATAATGTCCCAAACAATAAACCAAAACTAATATAGAGTGGTGAGATAATCAGAAGTACAAGGATCATGAAGAGAATGGACTTATTAAACGACAACCCTAAAAACATGGCGGTAACTAAACAGATAATGATTTGTAGCAGAGCTATTGGTATTAAAGGTAGCATATAACCTAAAATGTAATCAGCAGCAGACATAGGAGAAACGAAAATTCGCATTAAAAAGGATGAACTTTTATCTTTTCCCAGTAACATTCCTGAAAACAATGTGAGAAAAGAAAAACTAAATACAATGATACCTGGTGTTAGACTATTCATTTCATATAAAGCAAATGGCATATTTTTTTGCATAACAGAAAACAATGCTAACAAAAGGATTGGTAAGCCCATACCAAATAATAAAGTGACTGGATCACGGACAATCTCTTTATGATTCCTTGTTGCAAATACGGCCACCCTCACAAGAACACCTCCTCCGTTTTTTCCAAGAATACTTCTTCTAAAGATTGCTTGCCCGTTTCACTGATCAGTTGTTGTATCGTACCTAGTGCACATAATTGTCCATGATGCATAATGCCTACACGATCAGCCAAAGCCTCTACTTCTTCTAAATAATGTGAAGTCAAAATAATCGTGACATGTCCTTTTAAGTGGTTCAATATGTTCCATACATCATTCCTTGCCCGTATATCCATCCCTAAAGTCGGTTCATCAAGGAACAATACTTTGGGATTTGACATCAAGGCCATCGCTACACTTAAACGGCGCTGGTAGCCACCAGATAGTGTCTTAGCTTTGTCATGCTGAAGTGGCGTCAGTCCGAATAATTCTATTTGTGTTTGTACTTGTTGTTGTGCCTGTGCTTTTTCGTAGCCATAAATTTGGCCAATTAATAGTAAATTTTCATATACCGTTAAATTAGGTGCAACAGCCGTTTCCTGAGGAGAAATATTGATCATTTGTTTAACAGCCTGTGTATTTTGTACAATACTTTTCCCGCCTATTGTGGCATCTCCCTCTGTAGGTAGAAGGAGGCCACACAACATTTTGATTGTGGTTGTTTTGCCAGCCCCATTTTGTCCTAAAAGAGCGAAAAGTTCACCTTGATGGATTTGTAAATTTAATTGATTAACGACTACGCGCTCCTTATAACGCTTTGTTAAACCTTTTATGTTAATCGTCAAGCTCTTCACCTCGATTGGAAAGTATGGCATTAATTTTTTCTATGTCACGTTGTGAAAATCTATATTGTAAAACCCATGTCACAATATAAGTTCCGAGAAAGCTGGCTACGAGAGAACCAACATTAGCCATCGTTTTTGGCATCCATAGTAGCGTTACAATTGGTATCCAAATCATTGCCGTTATGAAAAAGTGGACCAAATATTGTTTCAACATGCCCCATCTAGCCATATCAAAAATAAGTGCAGCAAGTGCAAAGGTAATACCGATGACCCCTGTTAATAGATTTTGGCTAATAATTGCACTCATTTCATTTGTAAAGTAAGTACGAAATTCAGGAACAACCCAAACATATTGCCCTTGCCCTATGCCCATTGATACAAAGAATTGCACAATTTGTCCCAGTATCACACCTATCACAAAACCTCCAATAATACGTGTTAAAATGTCTTTTCGCATGTTTTTCACCTCAAATCCCTAAATGTTTCTTAATTTTGCTTACATAACGCCTCGATGCGTATGTTTTCGTGCCATTCTTCAATTCAACTCCGATTGTACCGGTTCTACTAATGTCCATATGCTTGATCATGTAGCGATTGACTATTTCGGCATTTGAAATACGGATAAACATTTGAGGGTTGAGCTTTTCCTCCAGCTCATAAAGACGAAAACGTACCGTATAAACACCCTTAATGGTTTGCACAAAAACCTTTTTTTGCTGTGTATAAATACGAACGATCTCCTTACTATCGATCAATTCAACGCCTTTATGAGAGAAAGCGATTAACGTGCTTTCCGCTGCCGCAGTAATACTTTGCATAAGATGCTCAATGTCATCCGTCATTTTATCTGTGAGAATGATTACTTTGGGTTCTTTATATGTAGGGTCAATCGATATTTCCACCTTCATATGATCACTGTCCTTTCTACGCCTCACTATAAATTTTTCCATACACGTTGTAAATGAACTTTCGACAACTGGTCGTTATCAAGGAATAAGTGGTCAATCTAAAAGATTTTTTTGAACAATAAAAAACACCCCTCTAGATAGGCCTATCCAAAGGGGTGAAACGTACAACTTAGCTTACTTAGAATGTTTTTTACTTACTATAAGGGCTGTAAAAATACCCACCATATTCGGTATAATACTGATTAATAAAAACCGCCAATTATTTGTTATGAAGGAGATAATAGTAAAAATAATAAGAGATGCGACATTGATGCTGATACCTATCTTCACATAAGAAGACTTAAATGGTACTGGGCCGTACATGTTGACAGTCAAAATGATCCCAATGATCCCCCAACTCCCTATATGTACTAATAAAAGAATACCTAAAACCATGGCAATGTTTAATTCAATTCCAAACACCATTAATGAAAAGAAAATATAAATTGCTGCTAATGTCATATACCATGAATAAGATTTTGCCTTTTGCCAAATATGGTCGTATAGTTCATCTAAGCCTCTATTTTTCTTCGCTTTTTGCCTTCCGAACCACCAACCAAGAATCCCACAAATCATCCCACCATACAGTCCAAAAATACCCCCGATAGAAAATTCCATTATGCCATTCCCTCCTCTTCGAAAATAAATACTTCCTCAATCGTGCAGTTGAACGCTTTTGAAATATTGTAGGCAAGCTCTAGTGATGGATTAAATTTTCCCGATTCAATTGCAATGATTGATTGTCTTGAGACACCAACTAATTTTGACAAATCCTCCTGCGTAATCTTCTTCGATTTCCGCAATTCACGAATTCTGTTTTTCATAATGCCTCCTCATTAAATGTAAAGTAAACTGTACATTTATTTATAAGTAAAGTTTACTTTACATTATTTAGGATGTCAAGTTCACTTTACAATTTTAAATAAACCTTGCTAAAAAAGTACATAGAAAAACGTGTTTTGAATTGGTCAAAACACGTTTTCTGTGAATTATTTACTTAGGATATTTATAATTTTCTGTTGAGCATCTATTGCTTCAGGAATCGGCATCACAACAAACACATGATTCATCTTAGGATAAACAAAGGTAGTGATTGCAACGCCTTGTTCTGTTAGTTGTTCATCGAATTGGATGGCATCTGGATATAAGCTTTCGTGTGTCCCAATAAAATGAGTAATCTTGCTACTTCCTTGAAAATCACCATAAATCGGACTAATCAATGGGTCCTTTATATCTTTATCAGCTGCCCATATCTTAGTAATAACTTCCATTCCTTCACTAGCTAACATAGGGTCGTTTTCTTCATAGTCATGTATAAGAGGATTTTCTAAACTTATATCAACGCATGCCGACAATAAGATAATATCTTGCGGTTGAGGCAAATGGTCCCGCTTCAAAAGCTGAATCAAACCAAGTGCTATATTTCCGCCTGCTGAATCCCCTATAATGGTTAATTGATTGGAGCTTTCAACAGATTCTAGAATCTCTTTATATATGTTAAGCATTTTTGGGTACGTATCTTGATAGTTAAAATGAGGTACTTTCGGATAAATAGGCGCAATAACTTTTGCATTTAATGATTGTGCCATTTTATCCATGAACAACCAGTGTAAATTTAAAGGTTGATTCGTCCAAGCGCCACCATGTATATAAAGCATCACCTTTTGTGACGAAGACTTTTGGTCATTTAAAATGAAAACCTGCATATCTTCGAAAGTTTGCTCCTTCAAATCGCTTACAAGATTGACATCCTCCCCAATCATATAAGGGTGAATATTTTCTGTTCCTCTTTGTTTAATAAACTGTTGAGTATTTTCAATACTAGAAAAGCTCTTTTTATTACTTTGTGAAAATAACAACTTTTCAAATTGAACACTCTCTACAGATCGTTCTCCGTTAAAAATTTCTATACTCATGTTTTTCTCTCCTTTTATTGTTCATTCTGTTTCCTAACATGTAATGATTAATAAAGTTATGATTCATACCGCTAAAACTGAGTATCAAAGGTATCAAACTTTAATTTAATTCCACATTTTGAAGAATACTCCTCCCAAAATCTATCATAAAAATAAAAAGACCTCCCTGTTGTAATGCCCAAATATGAATAGGATTGATTATAATTTATATAAAAAGCTGCCATTATAAATCAAAATGACAGCTTTCTATTGAGTATCTATTCCTTCCAACCTACTGCTATATCATTGGAGGGGAATTCAATAACTAGTTTAATTTGAGGCGAATAAATATATCTATCCCACTTTCTAACTTCTTCAACTCTGTGTAGGATGCTAATTAATTTTGTCTTCATAACATGTTGATAGTGAAGATCAATAATATAGCCTATTTCGTTATGTATTTTATGATTTTTATTGACTAGCTCTACTAATGTGCTTTCATAGTCAATAAAGTTAGAAAATATCGTTTTATAAAACACAAGTGTCCAATCAATTCCATGAGCATGAAACGGAAATTCTGCAAATAATTCATCTTTGATTTTATTAGATTCTTCTTTTGATAAAATTTCTACCTCATCTTCAGCATTTGAAAATAACACTTGAACTTCCTCTAAAACAGTTTCATATTCTCTTTTTACCTCTTCATCTATTGCTTTTTGTTTTTGCTTGTCTAGCAACATTTTTAAACGTTCTTTTTTATCCTTCACTATATTCATCCTAACTATTTATTTGAGTCATATATCCAATTCTTTTAAGTCACCTATCGTTAAGATAATAACACCAACAGTAGTAGATGTCAGTTTAGATAAAAGAACATAATCATTTGATGTGTCGTTCCATCATTCAGAGATAGCTATACAAAAACGACACGTATGTATTCCTCGTTCTTTAAGCTTTCAAGATGATGCAATTCGACGTCTTCCATCGTGAGACGACGACTTTTTAGTTTTTTGTCACAATCCCCTGCCCAAAACCTTATTAATTCAGCGCCTTGCTCTGGTTTTATATGTTCCTTCAAATATAGTAAAAAATCCTCTAAAAATTGAGGACCCCAATTTCCCTCAATGCCGTATACAAAAGGTTTTTCATTATAAATCCCTAAATCATATGGTGGATTATCCCATTCAAATATATTCAAATTCCCAAAAGCCGATTCATCTGCCGCATGTAAAACTCGTGCATCATCATCCATCAAATGCCACGGCTGTGTTGGTGTACTCTCTGTAATGGGATATAATTTTTTCATTTCCCTTATTGTTATCTCAGCAATTCCTGTACAATCAACTGTTTGTAAAGAACTGTTCGCTACAAGTACGGAATATAACGTCATATGTTTGTCTCCTTAAGTTTTAATAAATGAAATTCAAAATATTCTGCTCCACAATCATTATAGTAAAATTAACATAAATATCCAACTAAAATCATTTCGCTCCAACAATTTAGCGAGATGATTTTAATCAAGCTTTATTGCAAATAATTAATCTTTTATATCAAAAATCACCATTTCATTGCAAATCTACAGATAGTGTAACGCTAAAACACTTATTTCTTTAACTTGAAACTACAAATACTATATCCAAATAGAGAAATGACTGTCACGCCAATAGATAATTCAAAAATCAACTTTTGTGGAGTACATTAAATCTACAAGTATACTCCTTCAAAATTTGCTACTAAATAAGGTTAATACTATTTTATATTAGCTTCATAATGCTCTTCATTAATTCTCACTACTTCAAGTTCTTTTATATTCTCCTTCAATTTTAATGCTAAACTTTGAATTCCAAAGAATTCTGTGAAGGTATGACTCCCAATGATAAGATTTATTCCTTTAAACTTTGCATATTGAATCGTATACAAATTACATTCACCTGTAATGTATACATCACACTTATGTTCAACCGCTTCCTTAAGGCAAGTTGTTGTTCCTCCATTACCACAGACTAAGCCCACTCGCTTTACCATTTTGTCATTAAACTGCCAAAATCTAACGGGTTCTTCAAGTAATTTTTCAATATTTGATACGAATTCATTAAATTCAATTTCTTCATCATATTCTGCGATTCTACCAAAAAATAACCCTTCCCATTCGTGAGTTCTTTTAACATCTTCTAAATTCAATTTTTTTAATAAACTATCATTTGTTCCAAACTTACAGTCATCAAGTGGTAAATGATTATAGTAATGGCTTATACCATACGCTGCTAGTTTTTTAGTACACACCTCTTTTAATCCATATATTTCATCCCATGCATCATGGTGTGTTATCATCATATCAACCCCATGAATTCTTGCTTCCTCTATCGTTTCAAGCGTTAGGTTCACACAGTATCCTATTTTCTTAACTTTTTTATCTGCATGGTATGTAATCCCAGATTCACTAGCATAGATTTCCTTATTTGTTATATTAAAAAGCTCATTAATGCTTTCAGCAACTTGTGAAACATCCATATACTTATATCACCCTCCATCAATGTTATTCTTACCTTAAAGAAAACATACTGCACTTGTTGATTTATAATAAAGTTTGATTTTTTTAATTTGCCCTAGTCCACTAAAGCCCTCGATATCTTTATCTAAGTAGTAATTTCACCAGTAATCAAACTTTTAATAAATACTTCCAATGAAGAAGCAACCCACGTTCTACTGTCATCTTCGTGGTTCCATACATAAATATCTTCTGTTTGAATGCTACCATTTAATATTTTATAGCCGTATAGGTCACCCCAACCATTATCTGAAAAAAATAACAAGTGGTCAAATGGCATATAAATATCTTTATAGTCACTAAAATTTCTAAAAAATAAATTATCCTTTACTATTTGTGAAGTTGACCATATTAAAGGACAGCCGAAACTATCAAACACTCCATTTGTTTCATTATATAAATCAAACAACTTATTTGGTAATTTCACATTTAATTCCTCTGATATTCGAATTATTTCAGCATTCGATGCTGGTGGTTTGAAAGAGTAATCTTTTGATACCGAACTTATATAGTCCTTCCACATCTATGTAACACCATCCTTAAAATCGTCTAGTTAGATAATAATTCACCGCTATTAAAAGACATTCCATTTCCACTAAACTGCTTCGATAGTTTAAGTACACTTCATTAATATAAATTTCCAACAAACACCATCTTTATTATAAAGGAACAAGTTTTGAAAAAAGATTGATCAAAAGGGATTCTTCTTTAGCAGTTTTAAGTTAGGTTTTTATAAAAAAGTTTGATTATTTTCTACCTGTGTTGCTCCATAATTGCAACCGATTGTTGAAGATCGTTTTTCTTATAGAACTAACGCATCTGTTCGTTAAGTATAACTCTTCACAATTACTTGATATTATATAGGTGAATAGAAAGATAAATTATAATTTAGTTTTGTATTTGTAAAAGTAGGTTATTTATATTATTCTCTTATAATTTTTCAAAAAGGAGAGTTTATGAAAAAGTTCATTGTTTTTGTATTAACGATATTTGTATTATTTTCAGGATTCACAACACAAAGTTATGCTCTGTCAGATTCGAAATCTGCGGCAATACAAGCGTTGCTAGATGATGCCTCTCGTATATCAGGTGTGCCGGGAATGTCCATCTCAATACTTGCTGATGATGAAGTGTTCTACTTTTCTTCAGGGTATGCTGACCGTGAAAAGGGTTTGTCTGCAAGTGAAAATACACTCTATGAGTTAGCCTCGGTCAGTAAAGCTTTTACCGGTATGGGTATTTTGCTGTTGGAAGAGCAAGGGTTGCTCTCAATGACTGACCCTGTCCAAAAATATTTACCTTGGTTTACATTAAAGTATCAAGGGAAACCTGTTGATATGCAAAGCCTTACACTAAATAACTTTCTTCATCATACCAGTGGTCTAACAAATATTAGGCATACCAAAAATATTCCACAAGGCAATACACCGAATATGTTGCAAAAGACTGTGGAAATGCTCGTAGATGCTGATTTGGCGTTCCCTCCCGGTGAACAGTATAACTATGGAACGGTTAATTATGACGTATTGGGTTTGGTTATTGAGATTGTGTCGCGACAAAGCTATGAAGACTTTATGAGGGAACAGGTATTTCAGCCGTTAGGTCTTCACCAGACGTATGTTTATAAAGAAGATGCTCAAGCCACTGGACAGTTGGCACAGGGCTACCGTTCTTCCTTTTTTATGACAACTCCATTTAAAGCTCCTGATTATGCTGGAAATAAACCCGCAGGCTACATCATTTCTAATACAAAAGATATGGCGCATTGGATGGGCATACAGATGGGTATTGTGCAGGGCATACCCGAAATATTCCACACGGTTATCGAAAAATCACATAGGGGTGATATGTCTGTTTCGGCTGTCAACGATATGTATTATGCGGCAGGTTGGTTGGTTAACGCTGACCAAACGATTATAGAACACACTGGGGGCAATCCAAATTTCAGAACCGAAGTAGCCATACTGCTAAATGAACGAACAGCCATCTGCTTGCTGAGCAACGGTGCAAATACCAATATAAATCTGGTACTAAAAGTTAAAGATATATTAGACGGCAATCTAACTCAGTCATATCAAATAAGCGGCACACAGCTTTTGGATATCATTTTGTCAACTGTCACTATTATTCTTTGCCTTTTGGCTGTTCTGCTATTTCTCTTAGGATTACGCAGAAGGAAAACGAATGAGCGGCAGCCAATGACAAAAAGGAGAATAATCGTAACCGTTATTTTCCTAATCTCTACAATTGCCCTGGGTATACTGTGCTGTGCTTTCGATTGGTCAACGATACTTATTTGGCAAACATATAGTGTTCTTACAGCTTTGATTTCGTCAGCATTATTAACAGCAAGCATTGCATGGTTTGTATACACTCACCGATAAAATACCTCGGTCCCAAGATAAACATAATTTTAAGTAATTAAATTTCAATTTATCAGTATGCTTAATTTGAAAACATAAGACACTTTGGTGTCTTTTTTAATACCATCGGCAATTTTACCAACCATACCCAATTACTATTGCTTCCACTAACCTGCTCTGTTTGTGGAATAAGGATGTTTAAACAACTTTATTATTTTTCAAATGACTTTATTGTAAATTAAACAACAATATTATTTTTGTACAAGCGTCGTTAGGTAACATTTCTTAAAAGACTGTTATTCAACAATCTGGCCCGACTGCTGAATAAGGGAGAATCCTGCATATAACAAGATTTTTTTATCAACCTTTTATAAATTATCATTCTAAGATCTAAAAAAACAGTTCTTCTTTTTTCAAAACGGTACAACTTTCTTACAAACGGTTAAACTTTGTTTTAAAGATACAAAAAGCTCCCCTATAGATTACTATGATCCAAAGGGGAGAGGCGTTGCGATTTTTTAAAAAAACTACATAGCTTTATTTGAAATGATACATCTTTTTTCAAACGATACGACTTTATTTCCAATCTACACAACTTGATTGAAAATATTATTTACAAACCACATTTTAACTGTGCGCCACAGTTTGTACATGTATTACAGCCGCCCATTTCTTCAACCGTTCCCTTACGGCATACTGGACATGTGTTCCCTACGTCTGAGCCGATAACGGTTGTTGACTCTAACGCTTGGATTGTGTCCACTAGTACAACTGGACGTTTTGTATGTTCTTCTACCAATTCTTCTTCAAATGACAATTGATCCATATCATTTTCTTCAGCTTTTAGTGTAAGTACCTGTGAATCACGGCTACCATCGACATAGACCGTACCACCTTTAGCGCCACCTTTATAAAGTCGCTCATATACTTTTTCTACTTGCTGTACTGTATAGCCTTTTGGTGCATTTACTGTTTTAGAGATAGACGAATCAATCCATTTTTGAATAATACATTGCACATCAGCATGTGCTTCTGGTTTCAGCTCCATCGCTGTGACAAACCACTCTGGAAGCTCTTGCTCATTTACTTCTGGATGACGGTTCAAATATTCTTGGACAATTTCGGCTTTTACTTCAATGAATTTGCCTAGACGACCAGAACGGTAATACGTGAAGGAGAAGTATGGCTCAAGACCTGTTGCTACCCCTACCATTGTTCCTGTTGATCCCGTTGGTGCAACTGTTAATAAATGCGAGTTACGGATACCAGTCGCTAAAATTTGCTCTTTGATGTGAACAGGCATTTTTTGCATAAAGCCTGTTTCTGTGAAGGCTTTACGTAAACGAGCTGTTTCTTCGTCTGTAGCACCAACTAAGAATGGGAAGCTACCTCGCTCTTTCGCAAGCTCTGTAGATGCCTCATACGCAGTTTCAGCAATTGTTTTAAAGATTTCATCGACTAACGCATTACCTGCTTCAGAACCATATTCTTTTTCACAGTAAATAAGTAAATCAGCTAAGCCCATAACCCCTAAACCAACACGACGCTCGCCAAGGGCTTGTACACGGTTTTCTTCTAAGAAGTACGGTGTTGCATCAATAACGTTATCCTGCATACGAACACCAACACGAACTGTTTCACGTAATGCTTCGTAGTCAACTGATTGATTTTCTTTATTCGCAAACTGTGCTAAATTCACAGCAGCTAAGTTACAGACAGAATATGGTGCAAGTGGTTGTTCCAATAATTGTTATCCTAAAGGCTTTTTATCCTTTAGTTCTTACAGTTCAATTCCTGCAAGTTCAGCATACATTTTCATTACACACTTTTTTCATAAACCTTAGTAATTCTTTTCTTCCTCTATCTTCACCAAAGACTGCTTTTGAAATTACTCTAAAATCTTTAACACCAAATTCTTGATAAATTTGCTCAATTAATGGATTAAGTGTTGATTTTATTTTATTCAAGGGTGTTACAGTTATTATTTCAGTATGTTCGATTGCCCATTGTATGACAGTTTGTTTGATTTCTTGATGTATACTTGCTCGATTTTCAACATAAACTTGTGTGGCGATTTTTATATTCGAATTTCCAGCGCACACTTGAGTACAAAACAATTTGGATGAAGTAATAATTACTTCAAATTCGCGCCCACAACTTTTGCAAATTCTTTGCTCTCGGGGCTTCTTCTGCTTACCTTTTTGTACCAAGCCAGATTTTCTTAAACCTTCAATCATTCTAGCTTTTGCTGGACTATTGGATTCCCACAACTTCTTAGTGTGCTGACCGATTTTTCTTTTTGTTTGGTCAGTATGTTTTTGATTGAAATGTCCATTGTATTTACCATATACAGCTTTGTTTATTGTTGTATTATTCGACTCTATCCATTCTGTAATCGTTGATGTGAGTGAAAATGGAACAAGTTTATACATATCGAGCAACTCTTCATAGGAAATCAATTCGCAATCAATACCATAAGTTGTTTTAATAACATTTAGAGCCTTTAGAGCTTTCTCTTTTGCCTCGTTATCGCGAGACTTAATTTCTACAATCTTTACAAGATTACTGGCATCATTATAAAAGAAAAAATCAGGTTTATAAAATTTGTATCCTATATTAAATACTCTATCCTCATAGCCCCAAGAAATGGAATGATAATCTAGAAATTTGGCGTATGCATACTCATATGAACTTCTTAAATAATGTGATTTATAAAAGCCTGCATAACCTCTATTCATTTCTATCACAGCCTTTCTTACATTAGGCAATTTTGAATTTTAATGAATGTGTAATGTTGCGGTCTCGTGCCCGGATTATAGTCTACAAAGTAGGATCACCGGGTATGCGTTGCCCCTGACTAAAGCTTTACCATTAGCCTTCGGTTCGGATTAGCATCTCAGCCTTCCCGCTTTATCCCGCAATTTTTAACGTGAGGCGAAGTCCACCACACGGGTTAGTCGCTACAACACTTTGACCATATGCCTTTGCATTTGTCATGTCAT
>NZ_JBHERJ010000069.1:0-7178 GCF_043359455.1 Lysinibacillus sp. PWR01
GTTATGTATCTCGTTTTGAAGTTGTTTACCTGTCCTTCAAGACAAGAATTATTGTATAACGTTTTCTAACATTATGCAATACTTTTTTATAAAAAAAAGAAATTATTACGTTTTGAAGATATTTTTGTTAAGTAAGAGAAATTATTGCCCTGCAAAATATTATAGCAATTGTTGTTTCAAAAGAAAACAATTATTTTATTTTGTATATTTTCTTAACTTATAATCTATTTGAAAACAAGTGAAGAACATAGAAAATCCTTCACTCGTCTTTACATTAAATATTTGAAAGCTCTATTTTTAATTTTACAATATCATCAAAAGTGGTAGAAGGACCAAAAGATATTCTAAAAAATTGGCGTGCCGCTTCTAAAGAGAAACCCATTGATAAAATGGCCTTTGTTCCAGATTCACTATGAATATCACATGCGCTACCCGTAGAGATACAAATTCCTGCCTCATTTAACTTTAAAAGAACATATTGCCCCTCTACTTTCTCCATCATTACCCCACAAATATTAGGTAGTTGCTGTTTACACTCAACAAGTTGACATGTTTCAGATAAATCATTTTTGAAAAAATTTCTTAAAGTCTCGTAATGTTGCAATTCATAATGATAGTTTTCAATTGCTGCCGCAAAGGCCACAATTGCAGGAGTATCTAATGTTCCCCCTCTTAGCCCTCTCTCATGTGTTACACCTGGTGTTAATGCAGGTACACGAATTGCGGGGTTCAGATATACAGCACCACACCCCTTTGGTCCACCTATTTTATGAGCTGAGATGGTAATCGCATCTGCTCCTTTTGGTATAGGTAGTTTGCCAAATGATTGCACACAATCAACATGACAGAAAATATTTGACTTTCTTGCCATCTCTACGATTTTCTCCACAGGCTGGATAGAACCAATTTCAGAATTGACATGTTGAATGGTAATCAAAGCTGTATCTTCACGAATTGTTTGTTGCAATTGGACCAGATCAACGCAACCATCCTTCTGCAATGGTAATTTCGTTACAACAAAGCCCTTTTTCTCAAGTGTATTCAAAGCTGCATGCACAGACGTATGTTCGGCTTGAGATGAAATAATGTGTTTTCCTTTTTTAGAGGCTAGCGCTAATGACAAGATGGCTATGAGATTTCCTTCAGTTCCGCTCCCTGTAAAAATTACACCATCACTATTTACGCCTAGAGCATGGGCTACAACATTTCTTGACTGCTGGACAAAATAAAGGGCTTGTCCCCCTAGATCATGCAGACTTGCACTGTTTCCATAATAACGTTGTGCAACCTCTACATATGCCTCAAGAGAATTCCTCGTCATAGGTGACGTTGCAGCATAATCCATATAAATCATTGTCTTCTTCCTCTCAAGTTCATCAGGTCTTGTTTTCTTTTTTATTTTATGTAAAGATAGGTGTCAAGACAACTGTAAAGAAGGTATAACTATGGATGTAAAGACAGACGTCCTTATCATTGGTAGTGGTATTGCTGCACTTCAGGCTGCTTTACTGCTTGAAAAACATTTTCAAATACAAATTGTTACAAAATCATCTATATATATGAGTAGCTCTTATCGTGCACAAGGTGGCATTGCTGCTGTTACAAGTGAGGAAGATCATATTCAACACCACATTGCTGATACATTGAAAGCTGGAGAGTATCATCATGAGAAAAGACATGTTGAAACACTTATAAAAAACGGCACTGCAATTATGCAGAAATATCTAAAGAATGGTCTCCCGGTTGATCGGCAGGTTGACGGAAAACCTGCTCTAGGACTTGAGGGAGCACATAGTCACCATCGTATTCTACATGCAGGTGGTGATCGTACAGGTCAGGTTTTCATAGATTACTTGCTTCATCAACTTTCACCAAAAACGAAGATAAATTGCTATGAAATGGCTTATGAGCTTTTACGTAATACAGATGGTGACTGTGTGGGAGTACTCACTAAAGAAGAAAAAGGTACAAAACGCTATTGGGCTCATCATGTGATTTTAGCGACAGGCGGTGCAGGTGCCCTCTATTCAAGTACATCTAACTTTCCAACCAATACAGGCGATGGGATCGCATTAGCATTTCGAGCAGGTGCTGCCATCAGTGATATGGAATTTATGCAATTTCACCCAAGTCTGCTTTGGTGCAAAAATGAAGCAAAGGGATTAGTTTCTGAAGCTGTCCGGGGAGCTGGCGGTATCTTTGTCAATGCACAACGTCAGCCGATTATGACGGGCTTGCATGCCCAACTTGACTTAGCTCCAAGACATATTACGGCACTAGCACTATTTACAAAACGTGCTGCAGGTGAAGAAACGTTCATTGATATTGCAAACATTCAAGACTTTGAAGCAAAATTTCCAACAATTGCTCAGCTTTGTCATGACAATCAAGTTCATTTACAAGATGGTCTAATCCCCGTGGCTCCAGGAAGTCATTTCTTAATGGGTGGTGTTATTGCTGATGACAAAGGAAGAACTACTATACCTAACTTATATGCAGTAGGTGAGGTTGCCTGTACAGGTGTACATGGTGCGAATCGTTTAGCAAGTAACTCACTATTGGAAGGTATTACATTTGGTCAAAAAATGGCGCAATTCATTATTCAAAAAGGGTGTCATCAAAAAAACTTTTTACTTGAAAACCAACAATGTACTGATATGATGCCACCTTTATTTAGCAAACCGCAATTACAGCAGCACATGATGCAATTCTTAGGTATTGTCAGAAATATTGATGATTTGCAGCGTTTTGCTCAGCAATTACCTTCCATGCAATCTCTTCTTCACGTTAATTTAGAAGGGCTAGAACAAGCTGAGTTGGAATTATTTATGATGCACGTAGTCGCAACATTAATGGCACATGCAGCCATTACACGAACGGAAACACGTGGTGCCCACATTCGTACGGATAAATCCGAAATGGATGCACAATGGGCAAGCCGATGGATTATTTTTTCGCAAGGACAAATGAAAGTGAGGAACTCATTGTATGAATATCATCAAACTCGAGGAAATGCTCAAGCAATTTTTTAATGAGGATTTAGGAGATGGGGATTTATCGAGTGAATTTATCTTTTCAGCCGAACAGCAGGGGTCTTTTTCCTTTTATGCTAAAGAAAACGGGATTTTTTGTGGGGCTCTCATTATTGAGTATGGCTTTCTCCTACTCGATCGATCAATCGAAGTTAATCTTCATAAAAAAGATGGAGAGATGGTTCAGTCAGGTGATGTGCTCGCTGTGATTAAGGGTCCCTTACAAAAGTTATTAATAGGTGAGCGTGTCATTTTAAATCTTATTCAGCGTATGTCTGCTATTGCAACGGCGACCCATCTTGCCGTTCAAGAAACCGTAGGTACGCATGCAAAAATATGCGATACTCGTAAAACAATACCTGGACTGCGTATGCTGGATAAATATGCTGTTCGAATCGGTGGTGCTTTTAATCATCGTAATGGTCTGTATGATGCAATCATGCTAAAGGATAATCATATTGCCTTTGCTGGTAGCATAACAAATGCAGTTCAATCCGCTAGAGCGAAGGTTGGTCATACTGTAAAAATCGAAGTTGAAATTGAAACAAAAGAACAGCTAGAAGAAGCTATCAACGCTGGAGCAGATATTATTATGTTTGATAACCGTAGTCCAGAAGAGATACGTGCATGGCTTCCCACTGTCCCTCCTTCTATTGCAACTGAAGCATCTGGGGGCATCACACTTGAAAATTTAAAGGCATATGCCCAATCGGGTATTCAGTGGATTTCACTTGGCTCCTTAACACATTCAGTTAAAGCTTTTGACATTAGTGCACTCGTTCAAATGAAAGGAGATCATTCCCTTGTCCATCACTAGTTTATTACAACAAACGACACTACTTCCTGAGCATTATCGGGCACTATCCGTAAAGGAAATGGAATCTCGTATTTTATCAATAAAGAAAAAATTAGGTCCTAAATTATTTATTCCTGGGCACCATTATCAAAAAGATGAGGTCATTCAATTTGCTGATGCAACTGGGGATTCTTTACAGTTAGCTCAATTATCCGCAGCAAATAAGGAAGCTGAACACATCGTATTTTGCGGCGTGCATTTTATGGCAGAGACTGCTGATATGCTGACAACAAAACAACAATATGTCTATTTGCCAGATATGCGTGCTGGTTGTTCAATGGCTGATATGGCAGACATTTATCAAACTGAACAAGCATGGCCGATTCTTCAAGAACTCTTTGGTGATACGATTATCCCTCTAACCTATGTCAATTCAACTGCAGCTATTAAAGCCTTTACTGGAAGACATGGTGGTGCTTGTGTCACTTCATCGAATGCTAAGGAGCTTGTTCAATGGGCATTTACACAAAAACAGCGTATCTTCTTTTTACCTGACCAACATTTAGGAAGAAATACTGCCTATGACTTAGGTATTCCTCTTGAAAATATGGCTGTTTGGAATCCTCATAAGAACATGCTCGAAACAACAGAGTCCCTTGAAAATATTCAGGTTATTCTTTGGAAGGGTCACTGCTCTGTGCACGAAGGTTTCACAGTTCAACATACAGAGATTATTCGCAAAGCACACCCAACTATGAGAATTATTGTTCACCCTGAGTGCAGTCGTGAAGTTGTAGCAGCAGCTGATGATGCAGGCTCCACAAAATACATTATTGACACAATCAATCGCGCTCCGAGCGGATCTTCATGGGCCATTGGAACAGAAATGAACTTAGTCAATCGCATTATTAAGCAGCATCCAGATAAACATATTGTCTCTTTAAATGAAAACTTTTGTCCTTGCTTAACAATGAATCGTATTGACCTGCCGCATTTGTTATGGAGCCTCGAAAGTATTGAGCAGGGGCAACCTCATAACCGTATACAAGTAGATGAACATACTACTGCTGAAGCACTTAGCTCACTTGAAAGAATGCTAGCTAGAGGATAAATAGATAGGCTTTATCAACAGAAAGGTTGTATAAATAACCTTTCTGTTTTTTATGGTGATATAACATCTGCTTTAAATAATTTAAATGTCTGCCATTTTTGCCCACAATGCTAAAATTGACATGACTTAAGGCGCTATGATACTGTCGATTTGGAGGTGATACTAAATGGCTTTTCAATCGAAAAATATCTTTATCAATTTACCAGTGAAAGATCTAAACAAATCTATCAACTTTTTTAAGGAATTAGGTTTTGAGTTCAATCAACAATTCAGTGATGAAACAACGGCCTCAATGATTATTAGTGAAAATATCTTTGTATTAATAATGGTGGAAGAACGATTTAAAGGGTTTAGTAAGAAAGAAGTTACAGATACTACTACTTCTGCAGAAGCAATCTTATGCCTTTCTGCCGAAAATCGAGAACAAGTAGATCAATTAGTGAATAAGGCACTTGCCTCTGGTGGTAAACCTTATAGTGAACCACAAGATCACGGATTTATGTATGGTTGGGGTTTTCAAGATGTAGACGGGCATATCTGGGAAGTAGTTTATATGGACGAAAATGCATTGAATCTATCTATGAATATAAAAAAACAGTAGATGCAGTTGCATCTACTGTTTTTAGTATGACCCGTACGGGATTCGAACCCGTGTTACCGCCGTGAAAGGGCGGTGTCTTAACCACTTGACCAACGGGCCCATGGCGGAGAAGGAGGGATTTGAACCCTCGCGCCGGTTACCCGACCTACACCCTTAGCAGGGGCGCCTCTTCAGCCTCTTGAGTACTTCCCCAAAATAAAAATGGCTCCGAAGGCAGGACTCGAACCTGCGACAACCTGATTAACAGTCAGGTGCTACTACCAACTGAGCTACTTCGGAATAATGGTGGGCCTAAATGGACTCGAACCATCGACCTCACGCTTATCAGGCGTGCGCTCTAACCAGCTGAGCTATAGGCCCTTGGAGCGGGTGATGGGAATCGAACCCACGACATCAGCTTGGAAGGCTGAGGTTTTACCATTAAACTACACCCGCATAAATGGTGGGTCAGGACGGAATCGAACCGCCGACACTTAGAGCTTCAATCTAATGCTCTACCAACTGAGCTACTGACCCATTTCGTCCATGCTAAGCTTGCTCACTCTTTTGCTTCTCATGACTTTTATTTTAAAAATGGCGGTCCCGACCGGGATCGAACCGGCGATCTCCTGCGTGACAGGCAGGCATGTTAACCGCTACACCACGGGACCTTTTGGTTGCGGGGGCCGGATTTGAACCAACGACCTTCGGGTTATGAGCCCGACGAGCTACCACTGCTCCACCCCGCGATAATTTTATGCTGTTTCGAGTTTTTAAAGCACCATTTATAAAAATTTAAAACTGGAGGAGGTAGAGGGATTCGAACCCCCGCGCGGTGTTACCCGCCTGTCGGTTTTCAAGACCGATCCCTTCAGCCAGACTTGGGTATACCTCCGTTACAATATATAAATGGTGGACCTTGCAGGACTCGAACCTGCGACCGGACGGTTATGAGCCGTCTGCTCTAACCAACTGAGCTAAAGGTCCTTAAGATGGCGGCAGAGGGGATCGAACCCCCGACCTTACGGGTATGAACCGTACGCTCTAGCCAGCTGAGCTACGCCGCCAGGATCTTTATACTGGTTAATTTACTTATGGTGGAGCCTAGCGGGATCGAACCGCTGACCTCCTGCGTGCAAGGCAGGCGCTCTCCCAGCTGAGCTAAGGCCCCATAAATTTTTAGGAAATGGTCGGGAAGACAGGATTCGAACCTGCGACCCCTTGGTCCCAAACCAAGTGCTCTACCAAGCTGAGCTACTTCCCGTTGTTCTTTTGGCGCGCCCGACAGGAGTCGAACCCATAACCTTCTGATCCGTAGTCAGACGCTCTATCCAATTGAGCTACGGGCGCATTTAAGATGGTGCCGAGGACCGGAATCGAACCGGTACGGTAGTCACCTACCGCAGGATTTTAAGTCCTGTGCGTCTGCCAGTTCCGCCACCCCGGCACATTTGGAGCGGAAGACGAGGTTCGAACTCGCGACCCCCACCTTGGCAAGGTGGTGTTCTACCACTGAACTACTTCCGCATGTGCATAAGTTTTTTATCTGGCAATGAAAATAATGGTGCGGGTGAAGGGAGTCGAACCCCCACGCCTTGCGGCGCTAGATCCTAAGTCTAGTGCGTCTGCCAATTCCGCCACACCCGCTTATTATTATTT
>NZ_JBHERJ010000006.1:0-4083 GCF_043359455.1 Lysinibacillus sp. PWR01
AAATGTTAACTTTTTAGCAAAGGTTTTCAAATATAATGAAGGTGTTCACTACTCTTTATGGAGGGATGTTATCACTACACATTGAAAATAAGAGTCAATCCTATCTCTAATTATACAAATGATGAGCTATTTTGGTCGCTTCGGCTAGTATGAAAGATAAGGAAAAAACACTTTTGCACATGGTTGATTGGAGTGGCGCCAGCGTCACTCCTAGGGGATTTAGCGTCACAGAGGAGACCCTGGAGCGAACGTAAGTGAGTGAAGCGGCTCCTCGGACGCCCCCTGGAAAGGACGCTGGCGGAACGGAAATCACCCCCTCACCTTGCCCAAAGTTCTTTTTCTGCTAGTGACACGATCTTTTTTCAACAACATGAAATCCCGCCTCTCTATCTGAGAGCGGGATTTACTCATTTTCTAAAAATCGAATTTGAAATGATCTGGATCTTGCCCAAAACGTTGGTTACGATTTAATGTTGCCATTTTCTCCATTTGTTCTTGTGTTAATTCAAAGTCAAAAATCTTTGCATTTTCCTCAATTCGGCTCGGTGTCACTGATTTTGGAATAACGAGTGTATCATTTTGTAAATGCCAACGTAGCACTACCTGAGCAGGGGTTTTATCGATTTCTTGCCCTATTTCAATAATGGTAGGATCCGCAAGTACACCTCCGCGTCCTAGTGGTGACCATGCCGTAACAGCAATTTGATGTTCACTGCAAAATGCTCTTAATGGCTGCTGCTGTAAATATGGATGCATCTCTACCTGATTGACCATTGGCGCAATATTTGACTTTGCCAATATTTTTTCTAAATGATGCTCATGATGATTCGATACACCTGTTGCGCGAATTAATTTTTCATCGTAAAGGCGTTCAATAGCTCGATATGTTTCTTCAAATGTTTCTGGGACAGCCCAATGAGTTAAATATAAGTCTAGGTAATCCATATTTAAATTCTTTAGCGAAACCTCAAAAGCACGTAATGTTGCATCATATCCTTGGTCATTATTCCATACTTTTGTTGTAACAAAAATATCTTCACGACGAATGCCTGAATGACGAATTGCTTCTCCTACTTCTACCTCATTCCCATATAAGGATGCTGTATCAATAGCTCGATAACCGTATTGAAGTGCTTTATCAATAGCCTGTAATGTTTCCTCACGTTCTGTCATTTTGTAAACACCTAAGCCAAAACGAGGCATTACTACACCATTTGATAATGTTTTCGTTGATTGTAAATTCAAAAAGCACAACCCCTTTCTTTTCCTAGTACCATTATACAAAAAATTGGATTTAAGAAAAATAAAGCGGCTGTTTTATATACTACTTTTTCTTTTGTTCAACATCTTCCAATTGAATTGGATCAGCGATGCGCTCCTCCTCTGCAAGCTCTAGACCATCACGTAAATGCTCCATCTGTTTGCCCAAATCTTTTAATTCCTTCATATCTCTCACCATTGTCCCATTTTCAATATTTGGCACCTTTTTTTCCATAATGATCACCTCATTAATAGTTTTCCCGATATTAATCTGTTTGAACCATTTCTGACATATTTTATTCTGCTATGTCGTTTCATTTTTAAAGTAGATAGGCTATACTAAAAAGAGATTTCTTTATAACATGAGGAGGGTTACTTCCATGAAATTATTATTAATCATTGGTGTAACAGTTGCTTTCTTAACAGCTATTTTCACTGCTGGATACGAAGGCGACTACAAAGCTGACAAATAATATCTCAAGAAAATCACTAAGCATTTAGAAAAGCTTAGTGATTTTCTTTTTTTGTGGAACAATAGAAATACTTGACTTTCCTTTATTTTTAAAATAAACTAACTTACATAAAGTAACTTAATGAAAAAAAATAACTATTTGGAGGAATCCTATATGCATTTTCATGAAAAACCTAACACATATGTAACGAATGTTGAAATAAAAGTAAGTGATCTACAGCGCTCCTTAACCTTTTATCAAGAAATCATCGGCTTTAAAATTTTACAACAAGAATCACATAAAGCCACATTAACTGTCGATGGAGAAACAGCTCTATTAACCATTGTTCAGCCTGAAACAGTGGAAGAAAAGCTTAGCACGACGACAGGTCTTTATCACTTCGCCTTATTATTACCAACTCGCCATGACTTAGCTAACATCATTACTCATTTCCACGAAAAAGGCGTGTACCTTGGGGCTTCTGACCATGCTGTAAGCGAAGCACTCTATTTAAATGATCCTGATCATAATGGTATCGAGGTATATACAGATCGTCCTGAAAGTGAATGGACATGGCATAACGATCATGTGCATATGGTGACAGAACCACTCAATATTCGTTCTATTTTAGAAGAAGGCGATGGAAACTGGAGTGGACTTCCTGTTGGTACAGTGATGGGCCATATTCATTTATCGGTCTCCAACTTAGCTGAAGCTGAGCAATTTTATACAAAGGGATTAGGTTATGATATTGTCACACGCTACGGGTCCCAAGCATTATTTATTTCTACAGGCCGTTATCATCATCATATTGGTTTAAACACTTGGCACTCAGAAAATGCGCCAAAACTTGGACAAAACCAGGTCGGCTTAAAAACGTTCTCGTTGCGCTTAGATAATGAAGAACAAGCAGCAACAATGAAAGAAAACCTTCGTGTAATTGGGTCACCCGTTACGGAAATCGATGGAGGGTTCCAAACAGAGGACCCAGCTGGAAATGTCGTGCTATTAAAGTTTTAGTATGAAAAAAGCAGTTCTCACATGTGGAGAACTGCTTTTTAATGTAAACCTGGATATCCTTGCTGACGTAATGCCTCATAAATAACAATCGCAGCCGTATTGGACAAATTGAGTGATCGCACATGATCACTTTGCGGAATACGCAAGCACATATCTCGGCGTTCGTAAGCAAAGTCCTTCGGCAAACCAGTTGTTTCTTTCCCAAACATAAAATAAATATCTCGGTCTTGATCGCTAAAATCATGTGTCGAAAACGGCTCGTCACTATACGTTTCGATTAAATAAACATCTCCATTTTTAGAGTACTCTATAAAATCATCAAGTGAATCATGATAAACAATATTCACACTATGCCAATAATCTAAGCCCGCTCGTTTCAGCATTTTATCATCCGTTGAAAAACCTAGTGGACGAATTAAATGGAGCGATGTATTAGTACCTGCACAGGTACGAGCAATATTTCCTGTATTGGCCGGTATTTCTGGTTGATATAAAACGATATGCAATGGCATAACGACACACTTCCTTATTAAATATTTCTTTAAGCTAGCTCTTTTAAGAATTAAACGAAGTCTGACTCTTTTGGATCAACTTCTCTCCTTTTAGAGTGGCTCTTCTCACGGGTTGAGCGGGTTGTTCTTCTTTCAGAGTGACTCTTCTCACTGTTTGAGCGGCTCTTCTCACAGGTTGAGCGGGATTCGCTTCTTTTAGAGCGGCTCTTCTCACAGGGTTGAGCGGGTTCATCTTCTTTTAGAGCGGCTCTTCTCACACGTTGAGCGGATCCCTCTTCTTTTAGAGCGGCTCTTCTCACACGTTGAGCGAGCTTCTCTTCTTTTGGAGCGACTCTTCTCTCGGGGTGAGCTGAGTTCTCTTCTTTTGGAGCGACTCTTCTCACACGTTGAGCGGAGTTCTCTTCTTTTAGAGCGACTCTTCTCACAGGTTGAGCGAGCTTCTCTTCTTTTAGAGCGACTCTTCTCTCGGGGTGAGCGGAGTTCTCTTCTTTTGGAGCGACTCTCCCCCCAGTTTGAGCGGCTTCTCTCACAGGTTGAGCGGGATTCGCTTCTTTTAGAGCGGCTCTTCTCACAGGTTGAGCAGATTCATCCTCTTTTGGAGCGGCTCTTCTCACAGGTTGAGCGGATTCATCCTCTTTTGGAGCGGTTCTCCTCACGGTGTGAGCGGATTCATCTTCTTTTAGAGCGACTCTTCTCTCGGGTTGAGCGAGCTTCTCTTCTTTTGGAGCGACTCTTCTCTCGGGGTGAGCGGAGTTCTCTTCTTTTGGAGCGACTCTTCTCACAGGTTGAGCGGGATTCGCTTCTTTTAGAGCGGCTCTTCTCTCGGGTTGAGCGAGCTT
>NZ_JBHERJ010000070.1:0-2182 GCF_043359455.1 Lysinibacillus sp. PWR01
GTTTCGTTCACTAGCCGAAGCTAGCTACTTAAAACTTTATTGATTACGTTTTGCTTGTTCAGTTTTCAAGGTTCATTATTATGTTTACTCTTCTGTAAGAGCTAACTTTTATATAATAACATGTTTTATATTTAATGTCAAACAGTTATTTTATTTTATATTTTAGTAGCTGTATGTCTCAACAGCAAATTTTATATAATAACACCCTATTTATTATTGGTCAATAGTTTTACAATAACTTTTTATAAAATAATTACAACTTCAATCTTGGCCAATTCCGTAAAAATTGAATTGTACGGTTTCTTCCTATTTCTAATAGCGTTTCTTTTGTTTCCTCATTTAAATCAAATTGAGTAGCACTATAATCTTCTACAGGAATAAAAATAATATCTCTTTCATGACGTCTTGATATATATCTTTCATCATGTGCATCTTTCATCGTTGAAAATAAAGCTTCAAATAAACTCAGACCATTTTTAATTTCTTGTGGACATTGTTCTTCTCTTCTTCTGCTAAGTTTCAGACCTAAAATTGGGCGTACTTTTCGACCTTCTTTATCATCGAATATCCATAGTGGAAAATTACTTAAAACTCCACCATCCACTATTACTGATTCTCCCTTCCCAGTCTTTAATGTAACTGGTTCAAAGAAAAATGGTATACCACAACTCATTCGTAACGCACAAGCAACTGAAAAATTTTTTGCTTCAATTTGATATTTGTGCAAATCGTCTGGTAAAACAATCATTCTACCATTGGTTAAATCTGAGGCTACTAACTTAAGTGAATCTTTAGGCAGATCACCAAAAGTATAGACCCCTTTTGCAGCCAACTTTTGGAAGAACCATTTTTCTAATGCCTTTCCTTTATAGAGACCTAAATGATTATAAACATTTACCCATTTCATAAAAGGGAAAGGTAAAATTGTTCTTCTTGGGTCCAGTAACGAAGGAACGTCCAACTCCTCTAGCATGATTTCAATCTCTTTTCCACTATATCCTGCAGCGATAAATGCAGCTAAAATGGCACCTGCACTTGTACCAGCTACACGTTTAAATCGAAAATGTTCAGCTTCTAGTACTTGATATGCTCCTACTAATGCAAAGCCCTTCAAACCGCCGCCAGAAAACACACCATCAATCCACAAAATTCCCTCTCCTTTTTGATGTAATCTTTACAGTATAGGGATGAATAATGACGAATAGAACTAAAATTTTCACTTTATTGTCGATACCTAAAAACATAGCTACAAACTTTAATAATGACCTAACTAAAAATGAATCCTATTATCATCCATATAAAGAAAGTACTAATCATAAAAAATAAAGGGGAAAAAATTTAGTTATCATTAAAATGTAGAAAACTACTTAAATAGTAATAAAAGTTGCATTATGAATCAAAATTTTCATATATTTTGCAGAGTTTTAAAGTGTAGAGCATATTTTGACAAAATTAAAGAGCATAAGCCCAAAATAATATTGGACTCAAGCCCAAACCACTACCTAATGAATTAACTATGTCTAATAAGTGCGTACTGGTGATTTATTGTAGATATGATGCGCTAAAGAATTGGCCTTATTTTAAAGACATCGGGTAAGATTCATCAACCATACTAAAATAGCTTATATATTTTTTCTTTCTCTTTATTTCTTCCATAAACCGTCTATAAATTCTTTCATTTATCTTTTTCTTATCTCCATCAACAGTATTTTTACAATGTCCCCATATTATAATTGACGATTACTATAATTAAATTTGTAGGTTGATTGATAATCATTAAACTATTCACCCATTTTAATTGGTCCATGAAAGTTTTAGATTGGTTAGCAATCGATGAACATGATTCACAAACGTTGTTACCTTCATAACTTCTACTTCTTTCTTCCACTGATTTAACATACTATTGATCTCTTCTTCTTTAGCAAGTTGGTTGACTAGACGTGACTTTTTAATGGTCTTAGCTAAAAGCTTTCTAAACCCTCCTACACAGTACGAAGTTTACAATGAATATAAAAAAACAGTCAACACACAGTTGACTGTTTCAATTGCCTAGCGACGTCCTACTCTCACAGGGGGAAGCCCCCAACTACCATCGGCGCTAAAGAGCTTAACTTCCGTGTTCGGTATGGGAACGGGTGTGACCTCTTTGCCATCATCACTAGACATGTATTAAATTGAAAGA
>NZ_JBHERJ010000071.1:0-31529 GCF_043359455.1 Lysinibacillus sp. PWR01
GTTTGAACCATTCAATGCACGTTTATCCAGTTTTGAAAGAACAACACTTTCAATTAAATACATGTCTAGTGATGATGGCAAAGAGGTCACACCCGTTCCCATACCGAACACGGAAGTTAAGCTCTTTAGCGCCGATGGTAGTTGGGGGCTTCCCCCTGTGAGAGTAGGACGTCGCTAGGCAATTGAAACAGTCAGCCGTGTGCTGGCTGTTTTTTACTTTCTAATGGTATCTTTTAACTTTGTTAAAGAACTGGTTCAAAAATCTATTATATTTATAAGTATTTTAATTAAAAAGAGTAGGAATAAATGACTTTTAAACGTAGATAATTATTTAGATTGCTCATTTTAATTACCACACATTAAAAATCTGAATTGTCTTTCTTTTATAAGTTCCTTGACAGTAGCAGTCCACGTTGTTAATCTTACAATTAATATTCTTTTAACTATAGGAGGAAGTTACGAAAATGTGGGAAACTAAATTTGCCAAAGAAGGTTTAACTTTTGATGATGTATTATTAGTACCAGCTCATTCCGAAGTACTACCGAAAGATGTTGATTTATCTGTTCAATTAACACCAAAGATTAAATTAAACATCCCAATGGTCAGCGCAGGTATGGATACAGTTACAGAGTCTAAAATGGCGATTGCTATGGCACGTCAAGGCGGTATCGGTATTATCCATAAAAACATGGGGATCGATGAGCAAGCTGAACAAGTAGAAAAAGTAAAACGTTCTGAAAATGGTGTTATTACAAACCCATTCTTCTTAACTCCGACACATCAAGTTTTCGATGCTGAACATCTAATGGGTAAATACCGAATCTCTGGTGTACCTATTGTTGATAGTATGGAAAATCAAAAGCTAGTAGGAATTATTACAAACCGTGATTTACGTTTTATCTCTGATTACTCTTTAAAAATTGAAGATGTCATGACAAAAGAAGATTTGATTACAGCACCTGTTGGAACAACTTTAGAGGATGCTGAAAAAATTCTTCAACAATATAAAATCGAAAAGCTTCCAATTGTAGATGAAGAAGGTAGATTAACTGGACTTATCACAATTAAAGATATCGAGAAAGTTATTGAATTCCCGAATGCTGCAAAAGATACACATGGTCGCTTATTAGTGGGCGCAGCAGTTGGTGTATCAAAAGATACGATGGTACGTATTGAGAAGCTTGTAGAAGCACAAGTGGACATTGTTGTAATCGATACAGCCCATGGTCATTCAGAAGGCGTATTACAAACAATTCGCTCAATCCGTGAGACTTACCCAGAGCTAGAAATCATAGCTGGTAATGTTGCTACAGGAGAAGGCGCACGTGCATTATTTGAAGCTGGGGCAGATGTTGTTAAAGTAGGTATTGGTCCTGGTTCTATTTGTACTACACGTGTTGTGGCTGGTGTAGGTGTACCACAAATTACAGCAGTATATGATTGTGCTACAGTAGCTCGTGAGCTTGGTAAAACAATTATTGCTGATGGTGGTATTAAATACTCTGGTGATATCGTAAAAGCTCTAGCAGCTGGGGGCAACGTGGTAATGCTTGGTTCTCTTCTAGCAGGTACATCTGAATCTCCTGGAGAAACAGAAATCTTCCAAGGACGTCGCTTCAAAGTTTACCGTGGTATGGGTTCTATCGGCGCAATGGAAAAAGGTTCTAAAGATCGTTACTTCCAAGAGGATGCGAAAAAATTAGTACCTGAAGGTATTGAAGGTCGCCTTCCATATAAAGGACCATTAGCTGATACAATTTACCAACTGATTGGTGGTATTCGCGCTGGTATGGGTTATTGTGGAGCACCACATCTTGAGCACCTACGGGAGAATGCACAATTTGTTAGAATGACAGGTGCTGGTCTTCGTGAATCACATCCACATGATGTACAGATTACAAAAGAATCACCAAACTATTCCATGTAATATATTACTTGCAACTTTTATGCTTTCGCATCGTCTACAAAGATGGCGCGAGAGCATTTTTTTTATGGTAGAGAGTCAACACGTTTGTTGTTATCTATGATAAAATGTCGAGGACAAGATTATTTTTTGGAGGGCTTTAAAGGTGAAAAAGAAAATGAACACCGTATTACGCTTACTCCTAATTCCTGTTTTATTATTTAGTATTTTTGCAGGTATTCCTGCAAAGGCAAATGCGGAAACAGATTTAGGATTAACAGTGGATGCTGCGATTTTAATTGATGCAGATTCAGGAAAAATTTTATTTGAACAAAATGCAGATACTTCACTAGGTATTGCAAGTATGACAAAAATGATGACTGAATTCCTGTTATTGGACGCGATTGATGCAGGGACAGTTAAATGGGATCAGGAATATCACGTAACTGATTATACGTATCGTATGTCTCAAAATCGTGCATTAAGTAATGTACCTTTACGTAGAGATGGTTCTTATACGATTCGTGAGTTATACGAGGCAATGGCTATCTATTCAGCAAATGCAGCTACCGTAGCTATTGCTGAAACGATTGCAGGTTCTGAAACTGAATTTTTAAAGTTAATGAATAAAAAAGCAGAAGAACTTGGTTTAGAGGGCTATAAATTTGTCAACGCCACTGGTCTTAATAATGCTGATTTATTTGGTATGCATCCATCAGGCACAGGCCCAGAAGATGAAAATGTGATGCCTGCAAAATCTGTAGCAAAATTGGCGTATCATTTATTAAAAGATCACCCAAAGGTATTAGAAACATCTAAAATTGCAAAAAAGACATTCCGTGAAGGTACAGAAGATGCAATTAAAATGTCTAACTGGAACTTTATGTTACCTGGATTAGTGTATGAATATCAAGGTGTAGATGGATTAAAAACAGGTACAACAAACTTTGCAGGTCACTGCTTCACAGGTACTGCAGAGCGCAATGGTACTCGTTTGATTGCAGTTGTTATGAAGGCTGTTGATGCAAATGGACAAGGATCATATGCAGCTCGTTTTGATGCCACAGCAAAATTATTTAACTATGGTTTTTCACAATTCTCGAAACAAGAAATTTTACCAGCGAACTATACATTCAAAGATCAAAAAACAGTTAAAGTGACAAAAGGTAAAGAAGACAAAGTATCGATTGCAGTAAAAGAACCAATTTCCTTTATGATTAAGTCTTCTGATAAAGAATTATATAAACCTACATTGGTTTTAGATAAAAAGAGTTTAGAGGCAGATGTTAAAAAAGACACTGTTGTAGGGAAGGTTGTTATTGAGCGCACAGAAGGCACAGATTACGGCTTTATCGATGGCAAGGATATTTCATCCGATGTTGTCACAACAAAGGCTGTAGAGCGTGCTAGCGGTATCTCATTGTTCTTCCAAGGTGTAGGTAACTTCTTCGGTAATTTATGGGGAGGCATTACAGACTTTGTTGGTGGATTATTTTAATATTTAAATAGGAGCACATGAATGTACTTAAGCATTCATGTGCTTTTTCACATTTTTACACGCTGCTGCATACGCTAATAGGCGAAAGGATGTGGCTAAATGTGTGGCATTACAGGATGGGCTAGCTTTCAAAAGGATTTAAGAACAAGTGACACAATATTAAAATCGATGACGCAAACATTAAATAAGAGAGGGCCAGATGATGAAAATATTTGGTGTAGTGAGCATATAGCATTTGGTCATCGACGGTTGGCTGTTATTGATTTAATTGGTGGCAAACAACCAATGAAAAAAATTCATGATGGATTAAACTATGTCATTACATATAATGGCGAACTTTATAATACAGAAGAGCTACGTAAAGAACTTCTAAAAAGAGGACACAGTTTTACAACACAATCGGATACTGAAGTGTTATTAACAGCCTATATTGAGTGGAAAGAGCAATGTGTAGAATTTCTAAATGGCATTTTTGCCTTTGGTGTTTGGGATGAACAAACACAATCACTATTTTTGTGCCGAGACCGATTAGGTGTGAAACCCTTGTATTATACAGAGCAACAAGATGGTGTACTTTTTGCATCTGAAGTGAAGGCTCTGCTGGCACACCCGACGGTCCAAGCAAGTGTAAATGTTGAAGGATTGGCAAGTATGATGGCTGTAGGGCCCTCTAGAGCGCCAGGCAAAACCCTTTTTCAAAATATTAAAGAATTACGGCCTGGCTATGCCATGCGTTTCTCTAGAGAAGGAGGTTTAAAAAAGTGGCCATATTGGCAGCTACAAAGCCGCAGACATGAAGAATCTTTGGAGGAAACAATTGAGCATGTACGTTTTTTGTTAACGGATGCTATAGAACGTCAGTTAGTTTCGGATGTACCCATTTGTACATTTCTTTCAGGAGGACTAGATTCCAGTATTATCACTGGCATTGCGGCAAATAGCTTCCAACAACAAAACAATCAATTGCATACGTATTCTATCGATTATGAAGATAATGAGCGCTTCTTTAACCCACATTCTTTCCAAACGTCTACAGATACGTACTGGATTCAGAAAATGACAGACACTTTCCAGACGGCCCACCATGCAGAGGAAATCACTCAGCAACAGTTAATTGATTTATTAGTGGAATCGGTCATCGTTCGAGATTCCCCTGGTATGGCAGATGTAGATTCATCGTTATTATGGTTTTGTCGAGAAATAAAAAAGGATTTTACTGTAGCGTTATCAGGAGAGTGTGCAGATGAAATTTTTGGTGGGTATCCATGGTTTAAAGAAAGGACTTCAGGTTTTCCTTGGATCCGTTCATTGTCTGAAAGAAGTGGATTACTTCAAGAGAAGTGGGATAAAAAATTAAAAATTGAGTCCTATGCACAACAACTGTATACACAAACAATAGCTGAAGTACCATTATTAGATGGAGAAGGTCTAGCAGAGGCAAGTCATCGTGAAATGTCTTACTTAAATATGCTATGGTTCATGCAAACATTATTAGAGCGGAAAGATCGTATGAGTATGGGGGCAAGTTTAGAGGTGCGTGTTCCTTTTGCAGATCATCGGCTTGTAGAATACGCTTGGAATATTCCGTGGGAAATGAAGAATTTGGATGGGATAGAAAAAGGATTACTTCGAAAATCAATGGCACATTTATTGCCTAATGAAGTGTTGTATCGTAAAAAAAATCCTTATCCAAAAACATATCATCCTGTCTACACAGCTGGTGTGCAAAAATGGTTGAAGGAAATTCTACGTGATAGAAATTCGATTTTACATGAACTATTTGAACGACAAAAGCTTGAGGAGTTAATTGAATCTGGCGGTAGCTCTTTTAAGATTCCGTGGTATGGGCAATTAATGGCAGGTCCTCAGCTTTTAGCGTATCTAGGGCAAGTTCATACATGGTTTGAGCAATATCAAATTCAATTAATTGAAACTTAATATAAAATGACCTATCTACTCACTGGTAGATGGGTCATTTTTTTGTATTCCCCAGCAATCCATCAACTGTTCAATGGATGATTCAATTGCTTGTACGGGAATCCCTCCAAAGCCTAATAAAAATTGAGCTTGTGAAGATTCATAATGATCTAGTCTGTAGGCTGATAATGGATAAATGCCGATCTCTGCTTGAGAGGCGAGCTGTTGTAATTGTTTTTCTGAGAATGTGTGTTGAACCTCTAATAAAATATGCATACCCGCTTGCTCACCAGTAATGTTAATGGATGATGAATATTTTTCTAAAATAGAAGTTAGTTTATCGTGTTTTTTACGATAAATTTTACGCATACGATTGAGATGCTTTGCAAAATGCCCGTCACCCATAAAATTTGCCACGATATGTTGATCGAAACGAGGCACAGTAGATGAGTAATAATTAAAGACATCGTTATATGTAGCAAGTAGTTTAGGTGGAAGTACAAAATAAGCTACTCGCAAGGATGGCATTAATGATTTTGTAAAAGTACTCATGTAAATAACTTTATCGTTTCGATCTAAGGCGTGTAGAGCAGGAATTGGTTTTCCAGCATAACGAAATTCCGAATCATAATCATCCTCAATAATATAGCGAGAGGAGCTTTGTGCCGCCCAATTTAAAGCCTGTGCTCGCCTTGTAGCGGATAATACAGCACCAGTTGGGAATTGATGTGAGGGTGTAATATACACGACATTAGCATTCGTTTTTTCAAGCTCATGAATAATAATGCCCTCTTCATCGACTGCAATTGGGTAAACTTTTCGTTTATGCTGCGAAAACATACGATGCACGGCAGGGTACCCTGGATTTTCTAATGCAAAGCTTGTATCTTCGCTAAAAAGACGTAGTATCATAGGGAGAAGCTGTTCCGTACCAGAACCTATGACAATTTGTTCAGGATGGCATACAACACCACGCGACTGATATAAATAATTAGCAATCTCTGTGCGTAAAGAAAGTTCTCCTTGTGGTTCACCTGTTAATAATAGCTCCTTTGAGGTATCGTCAAAAAGCTCCTTCGCATATTTTCTCCAAGTTTGAAATGGAAAGGCATCGATATCAATAGAACCAGGATTAAAATCAATTTTGTATGATTTTTTCTTAGGATGCTCATTGATGGATGTTATAGTATCCTGCTGAATGTAGGGTAATTCATCTATTTCTTCTACAAAATAACCAATCCTTGATTTGGACATAATATAACCTTCAGCTAATAGCTGGGCATAGGCAATTTCAATTGTTGTTTGAGAAATATTTAAAAAATCAGCCAATTTTCTTTTTGAAGGCAATTTTTCTCCTACAGTTATTTTATTAGAAATGATGGCTTCTTTAATACCGCTATAAAGCTGATCATAAAGCGGTTTATCACTATCTCTTTCAAGCTGAAATAAAAGCATATCCATGTTTTATAGCCTCCTGACCTTATGAATATTTTGAAAACTGGATATTTTGATATGGTCAATTTCTATTATACTAAACTTCATCATAAAGGTGGAGGTTAGAAAATGAAACAAACAGGTACAGAGCTAGTAAAACGTGGTATGGCAGAAATGCAAAAGGGCGGCGTCATTATGGATGTCATTAATGCAGAGCAAGCAAAAATTGCAGAAGCTGCAGGTGCTGTAGCAGTTATGGCATTAGAAAGAGTACCTTCAGATATTCGTAAAGCAGGTGGCGTTGCACGCATGGCCGATCCTCGTATTGTTGAGGAAGTAATGGGGTCTGTAACTATTCCTGTGATGGCCAAAGCACGTATTGGTCATATTGTGGAAGCACGTGTTTTAGAAGCAATGGGTGTTGATTATATTGATGAAAGTGAAGTTTTAACACCAGCAGATGAAGAATACCATTTATTAAAAAGTGAATACACAGTACCGTTTGTGTGTGGCTGTCGTGATTTAGGGGAGGCAGCTCGTCGTATCGGGGAAGGCGCATCCATGTTACGAACAAAAGGTGAGCCAGGAACAGGGAATATTGTGGAAGCAGTTCGACATATTCGCAAAGTAAATGCTCAGGTACGTAAAGTAGTGGGCATGACAGAAGATGAATTAATGACAGAGGCGAAATTACTAGGAGCTCCTTTCGAATTATTAAGAGAAATTAAACGTCTTGGTCGTTTACCAGTAGTAAACTTCGCAGCAGGAGGAGTAGCGACGCCTGCCGATGCTGCCTTAATGATGGAACTTGGAGCTGATGGCGTTTTCGTAGGTTCAGGTATTTTTAAATCTGAAAACCCTGAAAAATTTGCACGTGCCATTGTAGAGGCGACTACTCATTATAAAGACTATAAGCTTATTGTGGAAATATCAAAGGAACTCGGTGTACCAATGAAGGGGATTGATATTGCACAGCTTGGACACAACGAGCGTATGCAAGAGCGAGGTTGGTAACATGAAACGAATTGGTGTTTTAGCATTACAAGGAGCGGTGCGTGAGCATATTCAGATGTTAAAAGCTCTTGGTTGCGAAGCTATCCTCGTAAAACAAAAGACGGATTTAGTAAATCTTGATGGACTTGTGTTACCTGGTGGAGAAAGCACAACAATGAGAAAATTGCTGGATCGTTTTGATCTACTAGAGCCCATTCGTGGACTTGCACAGCAAGGTTTACCGATGCTTGGTACATGTGCAGGATTAATATTATTAGCCAAGCATCTAGTAGATGATGAACCACATTTGGCTGTGATGGATGTGACCGTAGCAAGAAACGCTTATGGACGTCAGGTAGATAGCTTTGAAGTACAACTAGATATTCCTAAAGTAGGAGTAGGTATCCCAGCAGTATTTATTCGTGCACCTCATATTGAAGCCGTGGGTAAAGATGTTGAAATTCTAGCACAACATGAAGGGAAAATTATTTTAGCGCAAGATGGCCATTTATTAGGCTGTTCGTTTCATCCTGAATTAACAGCCGATACACGAATTCTTGAATATTTTGTATCCTCTATGGTATGACTTGCAAAATTTGTTTTCATATAGTACAGTATGTTTAAATTTTAAATAACTGAACACGATGATGGGAAGTAGTAGCAAGCACGTTTTTTTTAGAGAGTCAGCGGCTGGTGGAAGCTGATAAAAGCACTTGTGAATCCGTCCTGGAGTTGCACAGTCGAAGTGAATGAAGTAGGCTGTAGCCGGCTGAAATGCCGTTATGAAATAAGTGGATTAGGTAGCTTTATGCCTAGTCAATTAGGGTGGCAACGCGGGTAGCTCTCGTCCCTTTTTAGGGATGAGGGCTTTTTTGTGTTCATTTCGCTGCAACGATTTTCCATCATTAAGAAACTATTGGAGGTATGAAGATGTTAGATATTAAACGTGTACGCGATAATTTCGCGGAAATTAAAGAGATGTTATTAACACGTAATGAAGATTTAGGAAATTTAGATGACTTTGAAGGCTTAGATGCAAAACGTCGTGAATTGATTGCGAAAACAGAAGAATTAAAAGCAGAACGCAATAAAGTATCTGAACAAATTTCAATAATGAAACGCAACAAGGAAAATGCAGATGAAGTTATTGCTCGTATGCGTCAGGTTGGCGATGAAATTAAAGAATTAGACGTACAATTAAATGATGTTGAAGAACGCTTTAAAGATATGATGATGCGTTTACCAAACATTCCGCATGAGTCTGTACCAGTAGGCACAACAGAGGACGACAATGTTGAGGAGTATACGTGGGGTGAAATTCCAGCATTTGATTTTGATATTAAAGCACACTGGGATCTTGCTACAGATTTAAAAATTGTAGACTTTGAACGTGGCGCGAAAGTAACAGGTAGCCGTTTCTTATTCTACCGTGGTCTTGGCGCTCGTTTAGAACGTGCATTAATGACATTCATGATGGATTTACATGCAGAGGAGCATGGTTACGAGGAAATGCTACCACCTGTCATTGTTAATCGTGATAGCCTAACAGGTACAGGACAGCTTCCGAAGTTTGAGGAAGATGTATTCAAATTAGAGGAAACAGATTATTTCATGATTCCAACTGCAGAAGTACCAGTAACGAACTTCTATCGTGATGAGATTTTACCGGCTGAGGCTTTACCGCAAGGCTTTGCAGCGTATAGTGCATGCTTCCGTTCAGAAGCGGGATCTGCAGGTCGTGATACACGTGGTTTAATCCGTCAACACCAGTTCAACAAAGTAGAATTAGTTCGCTTTGTAAAACCAGAGGAATCATACGAACAATTAGAGCTATTAACAAATCATGCGGAAAAGGTATTACAATTACTAGGCTTACCATATCGTAAGCTAAAAATGTGTACAGCTGATTTAGGTTTTACTGCAGCGAAGAAATATGATTTAGAAGTTTGGATTCCTGCACAAAACATGTACCGTGAAATTTCTTCTTGTTCTAACTTTGAAGATTTCCAAGCACGACGAGCAAATATCCGCTTCCGTCGTGAGCCAAATGCAAAACCAGAGTATGTTCATACATTAAACGGTTCAGGTCTTGCCATTGGTCGTACAGTTGCCGCTATCCTAGAAAACTATCAACAAGCTGATGGAAGTGTAGTAATTCCTGAAGTTTTAAGACCTTATATGGGTGGTAAAGAAGTAATCGCACCAAAATAAACCACAGATAAAGCTATTTTAGACAATCCTTTTATGGATGATCTAAAATAGCTTTTTTGTATTTCAAAAATTGAAATCTCTCATAATTTTTGAAAATTCGTTATAATGGGTAATATTCATGGGGACAAGGGGGAGAAATTCATGGAATTGCAACAATTTGCACAGGCTCTCAGTGAATTTGATAATGTTTTAATTACAGATGATAAAGGCTGTGCAATCTTTTATGACTTAGCAGATTTAAATATATTATTGGAAATCGGCTTAACACCAGATGAATTTTTTCACAGTACTGTGACTGATAATTATCAAAATTTATCATCTGAGACAAGTACTGTCTTTCAAGTCATACAAACAGGGCAACCAGTTTTATACTGCGAGCAACAACTTACAACATTGAACGGTTTTAGTTATTTATCGCTGAGTTCAACCTATCCCATTATGGAGCATGGAAAAGCCATTGGAGCCATTGAATTCTCAAAACATTTTTATGAAAGCAAGCAAATTAAATACTTAGATAATTTCCTGGGACATAAATTATATCGAGATAATCACACCACCTATCGTCTGGAGGATTTCATTACTACAAATGCTGAGATGAAGACTCAACTTGAAAAGGCACGTCGTAGTGCCCAAAAAAACGCACCTATTTTACTAACAGGGGAAACTGGAACAGGGAAAGATATTATCGCACAAGGCATACACAATGAAAGTGAACGCTATACAAAACCATTTATTATGTTGAACTGTTCAACATTGACGGAAGATAATATTTTTACACAGCTATATGGCTCAGACAATGAAGGAAAAAGAGGAAAGTTACAGGAGGCGAATGGTGGGACACTACTCATTGATCACCTAAATTTATTAGATGTATCTCTACAGGCAAAACTGTTGCATGCAGTAGATATCAAAATCCTGAATGGAGAGCAGTTGGATATACGCTATATTACTACTATCAATGAAGATGTAGAGAAACTCTTAGCTGAGAAAAAGCTACGCGAGGACTTATTTTATCGCTTAAATGTTCTCCAAATTGATTTGCCACCACTACGATTAAGGAAGGAAGATATACCACCTATCCTTGATTTTTATATACAATTTTATAATGAACATACTCTACAGAAAAATGTAAGTTATCGTGATGAGGTAATTCAATTATTTTATGCCTATCATTGGCCAGGTAATGTGCGTGAACTAAAAAATGCCCTTGAATCGGCATACAATAATTTACTTGGAGATGAAATTCTTATTGAGCATGTTCCAGAAAGGATTAAAAAAAATATTCAACATTCAACTCAGCCGATGATGCAGAACAACCAATCTGGTCATTTACGAGATTTAACTGAAGCCTACGAGCGTCTAATTATAGCGGAAAAGTTGCGTGAAACGAATGGACGTTTAGCGGAAACGGCTCGTCGTTTAGGTATTTCACGTCATTTGCTAAAGTATAAGTGTTTAAAATATGAATTGTTGTAAAATTTTTTTTACAAAAAGGGGATAAAAATTTATCTCCTTTTTTCGTGTTTTTAAATTTTTTATTATTTAGATAAATCTTATGCAAAACGATTATAAAGGGGTTGAGGATATGTCTAAAGTTGTACAGCATACGATAATCGTCGGGCTAGCCTTATTTGCTATATTTTTTGGCGCTGGAAATTTAATATTTCCGCCATCTATAGGAAATAGTGCAGGGGAATCGTGGATTTCTGCTCTGATGGGCTTTAGCTTAACAGGTGTTATTTTGTCTGTGCTTGCGGTGTATGCAATTTTTAACACTGGGGGAACTGTAGAAGCGCTCACAAGGCCAATTGGAAATTGGTTTTATAAAGCCTTTAACACGGTCATGATGGTTTGTATTGGAATGGTTGTCACAATACCGAGGATGTCAGCGACAACACATGAATTAGGGGTGTCACAAATTATTCCGAACGTACCTTTAATTGTGTCAGTATTAGCATTCTTTGTAATTTGTTTTTACTTTGCGATGGATCAATCAAATGTTATCGATAAGATTGGAAAATGGTTGACCCCCGTTCTTGTTCTTATACTCATTATCCTAATTGGTAAAGGGGTACTTGATCCAATGGGAACAGCAGTCAATACAGGGGCAGAAGGGGTTTTTGCCAACTCGATAATAGCGGCCTATCAAACAGGAGATGTGGGAACAGGCATTCTTTGTGCTCCTATTTTTTTAGCAGCAATAGTTGGCTATGGCTATAAAGGGAAACTATCTAAAAAGGTCGCACTAGGTGGTATGGCTATTGCAGCAATAGGGTTAATTGCCGTATACGGTGGCTTACTTTATTTAGGTGCTACAAGTAGCGGCATCATCACAAATTCTGGCAGTGATACAGAACTATTAGCGGGTATTGCCTTTAGTGTTATTGGTAATTTGGGTAAAGTGTTATTGGCTATATGTGTTGTTTTTGCCTGCTTAACATCAGCGATTGGTGTCATGGTCATATCATCACAGTTTTTAAATGAACTAACAAAAGAGAAGCTTGGCTATAGATCATGGGTATTCATTATGTGTGTAGTAGGCGCAACCATTGGTTCCTTAGGTGTAGGTGCCATTGTCGAAATTACATTGCCAATTTTCTTGGTCATTTATCCGGTCATTATTGTACTTGTGCTACTGGGGGCTTTCGATCGTTTTGTGCCAAATGCAGGAGCTTATAAAGGAACTGTCCTATTTGCATTTCTAGTAAGCGTTGTTGAAACATTTGCTAGCTATGAAATTTCGATACCTGGTGTGACACAGTTGGTCTTACATTTACCATTACAGTCTAGCGGATTTGCTTGGATTGTGCCATCTATTGTTGGCTTTATTATCGGTACCATTTTGCATAAAGTACTGAAAGCAGAAGATCCTGAAAAATCGACTTTTGGTATGGACGAAATAGGAGTTGGAAAATGATGAAAATTATTTGTAATGCAAAAATCTATACGGCAGATACTCATCAGCCATCTGCAACAGCCATGGTGATTGAAGATGGAAAGGTAGTTTGGATTGGACAACAGGAAGACTTACCTGCCTATCATGGTGAAATAATAGATGTACAAGGAAAGGTCATTATTCCTGGGATTATTGACGCTCATATGCATCCAATTATGTTAGCAGATGTTTTGGAACAAGTGGCTTGTTTACCTCCACACATTCATTCTATTGAGGATATAATAATTGCACTAGCAAAATATGATGCAAGTCAGCATGGATGGATATTAGGCTGGGGCTATGATGAAGGAAAACTAAAGGAAAGAAGAGCGCCTTTAAAAGAGGATTTAGATCGTGCCTCCACAGAATTACCTATCATTGTTATGCGGACGTGTGGTCATATTATATCGGTCAATAGCAAGGCATTAGCAATTGCAGGTATTACAAAGGATACCCCTGATCCACAGGGTGGACAAATTGATCGTGATGAAAATGGGGAACCTACTGGCGTACTGCGTGAAAATGCACGGAATCTAGTGTTACAGCGTTTACCTACACCCTCTGAAGAAGAAATTGTGACAAGGCTTCTAAAGCTATCACAAACTTTGGCATCCTACGGTGTAACAAGTATTACAGAATTAATGGCTACTGTAGCCCCGGTTGATTATTTAAGCCTGTACCGTAAAGCCCGAGAAAAAGGCTTTAAGCAACGAGTAGCAGTTTATTATATTTGGGAGGATATTCAACGATACGAGCTGTTAACAGCAAATAATATCGATCGTTCTGCAGGAGTCTATATCGGAGGCATCAAGCTATTTTCAGATGGCAGTGTTTCAGGCCGTACAGCACTTGTTTCAGCGCCATTTTTGGGAAGTGAAGAAAAGGGCATAGCCATGACTTCGAAAGAGGAACTACTAGCAGCTGCTGCGGAAGCTAAAGAATGTGGTATTCAATTAGTGGTTCATGCAATGGGGGACAGAGCCATTGATCTAATTGTTGACACATTTTATGAGGAAAAAGCTTGGTTAACAGATGCACCTTCTGTTCGTATTGAGCATGCAGCCATGCCTTCTGAAAGTGCCTTGCAAAAAGCTGCTGAATGGGGCATAGGCTTTGTGCCACAACCAATCTTCTTATTCTGTGAAATTGAGAGCTATTTAGAAAATCTAGGACTAGAAAAAACACAGACATTATATGGTGTACAAACATTTTTACAGCGGGGGATCGCGACCGCGTTATCTTCAGATGCCCCTGCTACATCTTGGGCAGAAGCGGCTAATCCCTTTGTGACGATACAAGCAGCCGTTACACGTACAGCCTATGATGGAACAGATTTAGGCGCAGCAGAAAAAATCTCTGTGGAGGAGGCATTACAGCTATATACAGCTGATGCCAAAACGATGATCCGTATGGACAATGTTGGTCAGTTAAAAGAGGGCTATGATGCAAATTTTGTTGTACTAACTGATGATTTACTGACGCTTTCACATAACCAGCTTATGCATGTAAAACCATTCGCTACATATATCGAAGGAGAATGTGTTTTTACACAATCAACGATTGAAGCTTAATCGTCATTAGTTATGAAGATGCTGTCGCTGCTACGACACATTTCATATATATCGCCATTCCCATAAATATAAAAAGAAGGTGTCTCATTAGGAGGCACCTTCTTTAATTGCTATTTACATCGTTGGAAGCTAATCGTGCTTTTTTCTCAGCTTTTTTACGCTCCCGTAAAGCCCTAAAAAAGTCTGTTAAAATTTGACCACATTCCTCGGCTAAAATCCCTTCTGTTACATCACATTCATGATTAAAGCGTTCATCATTTAATAAACGGTAAAGGGAATCTACACACCCAGCTTTTTGATCCCTTGCACCATAAACAACACGGGGCACACGCGATTGGAGAATGGCTCCTGCACACATTGGACAAGGCTCTAATGTCACATAAAGAGTAGTATCCTCGAGTCGCCAACTACCTATTTTTTTGCAGGCTTCTTGAATCACTAACAGCTCAGCATGTGTTGTTGCATTTTGCGTTGTTTCTCTTAAATTATGTGCACGTGCAATGATTTTCCCTTCATAAACAAGGACTGCACCAATGGGTACTTCTCCAAGTAAGGCTGCCTGTTGGGCTTCTTCTAATGCTTGTTTCATAAATAAACGATCTGATTCAAAAATATCCACACATATCTCTCCTTAACAGTAGTGTAGCGCGCTGAATTGTTAATTGCTACTTTTAACTTTCTTTAGTCGGTATTGGTTAATAGGGGATGTTAGCCTAAAATCATCGCATCCATGCGATAACGAGTGGCCTGCAACATGCAGAACCATAAATGCTTGTTGACATTCCTAATATATCCATATATATTTATATATGAACACATGCTCATATATAAATATTGAAGAATGGGGTAAACTTTTATGGATGAAAAATTAAACAGTTCAGAAACACTAAAAAATGTAGATCAGCATTTAGATGAAGAGACATTATTTGTAGTATCTCAGACTTTTAAAGCATTGAGTGATCCAACTCGAATTCGTATTTTAAACTTACTTTGTTCAGATGAACACGCTGTAAATGATATTGCAGACATTTTAGATTTAGGCCAATCGACCGTTTCTCATCAATTACGTTTTCTTAAAAATTTAAGGTTAGTGAAATTTAGAAGAGAGGGAACAACCTTATACTATTCTAAGGATGACGATCACATTATGAATTTATTGAAGCAGGCCATTGAGCATGCTGCTCATAACTAAATGAAATGGAGGAATAACTATGGGACATCATCATGATCATGGTCATGACCATACACATGGTGCAAATAAAAAGGTACTCTTACTGTCGTTTATTATTATTACAGGATACATGGTAGTGGAAGCCATTGGTGGCTTTTTAACAAATAGTTTAGCTCTTTTATCTGATGCAGGGCATATGTTAAGTGACTCTATCTCTTTGGGTATAGCGATGTTAGCCTTTATGTTTGGAGAAAAAGCTGCTAGCTATAGTAAAACATACGGCTATAAACGATTTGAAATTTTGGCCGCAGTATTAAATGGCATTACATTAATAGGGATAGCATTATTCATTTTCTATGAAGCGATTGAACGATTTACAAACCCACCAGAAGTAGCTACTACAGGAATGCTTATTATTAGTACAATTGGTTTGTTCGTTAACATTTTAGTTGCCTGGATTATGATGCGTGGCAGTGATACAAAGGATAATTTAAATATGCGCGGAGCCTTTTTACATGTACTAAGTGATATGCTAGGGTCTGTAGGGGCTATTGTTGCGGCACTATTAATTATGTTTTTTGGCTGGGGCTGGGCAGATCCTCTTGCTAGCGTTATTGTTGCATTATTGGTCGTACGAAGTGGCTACCATGTCACAAAAGCCTCAATCCATGTTTTAATGGAGGGGACTCCTTCAAATGTAGATGTTCAGGAGATTATTCAGTTAATAGAGCAGACTGAAGGAATAGAAAGTATCCACGATTTACACATCTGGACAATTACTAGTGGAACGAATGCATTATCCTGTCATGCGGTTGTAAATGATCAATTGAAAATAGCTGAGAGTGAGCATATCTTGCGGAAAATTGAACATAATCTTCAGCATAAGGGCATTAAGCATGTAACAATTCAATTAGAAACAGCTTTACATCGACATGACGATTCTATTTTATGTAAATTAGAAAATGACCATGAGCATCATCATGATGATAAATAAATTTTTTTATAACTTGCATACCCTTCTCGGGTATGGTATGATAATTACAAATAGGAGGTGTAGTAAATGGAGGACACGGTAAAAGAGGATGCTTGTCATACAGAGGAAGCTACGTCTTGCCGAAAAAGTCATCACCCTGAGCGTGTGAAAAAGGATTTAACAACCCGCTTAAACCGTATTGAAGGTCAGATTCGTGGTATTAAGGGAATGATTGATAAAGACGTTTATTGTGATGATATTATTACGCAACTATCTGCTACACAATCAGCATTAAATAGTGTGGCAAAAATATTATTAGAAGGTCATTTAAAGGGCTGTGTAGTGGATCGTCTCTCAGAGGGCGATGAAGCAGTACTAGATGAGTTAGTCGTAACGATCCAAAAGTTAATGAAAAAATAGAATAAAACCATATTAAAAGGAGAGAATTTATTATGCAAAACGTAACATTAAACGTACAAGGAATGTCATGTGGTCATTGTGTAAATGCTGTGGAAAAAAGTGTTGGCGCTTTAGCTGGTGTTGAACAAGTTAAAGTTAATTTAGCAGATGGCTTAGTGGATATTGCATTTGATGATGCACAAGTATCACTTGACCAAATTAAAGAAACAATTGATGATCAAGGATATGACGTAAAGTAAAATTGTAGAGTGCTCCTGTAGCACTCTCTTATTTTCAAATATATATACCCCCTGTTGGTATAAGGAGAGGTGAACAGTAAATGAGTTCTGCTAGTAAAGAAGCTAATTTGCAAATTACAGGTATGACATGTGCAGCCTGTGCCACTCGTATTGAAAAAGGTTTAAATAAAATGGATGGTGTAGAACAAGCAACGGTAAATTTAGCACTTGAAAAATCGTCTATTAAATACGACCCAGCAAAGCTAAATGAAGCAGATTTTGAAAAGAAAATAGAAGCACTTGGCTATGGTGTTGTTAAACAAAAAACTGAACTTGATATTACAGGTATGACATGTGCAGCTTGTGCGACTCGCATTGAAAAAGGCTTAAATAAGCTAAGCGGTATTTCTTCTGCTAATGTCAACTTAGCACTGGAAAAAGCGATGATCGAATTTAATCCATCAGAAGTGTCCATCGCAGATATCATTGCAAAGGTAGAAAAGTTGGGCTATGGGGCTCATCAAAAGGCAGATGAGCAGGAAACAGTGGATCATCGCGAAAAAGCTATCAAACAGCAACAACATAAATTTATTTTATCGGCTATACTTTCTTTACCACTGCTTTGGACGATGGTTGGCCATTTTTCCTTTACGTCATTTTTATATGTTCCAGAATTTCTAATGAATCCATGGGTCCAAATGGTATTGGCTACTCCTGTGCAATTTATTATTGGTAAGCAATTTTATGTAGGGGCATATAAAGCATTACGCAATGGTAGTGCAAATATGGATGTGCTTGTTGTCATGGGGACATCAGCCGCCTATTTCTATAGTGTCTATCAAGCGATTGTAACGATAGGATCACACCATGGTCCACATCTTTATTTTGAAACGAGTGCTGTTTTAATTACGTTAATTTTATTGGGTAAATTGTTTGAGGCAAAAGCAAAAGGACGCTCATCTGAAGCCATAAAAAAACTAATGGGACTTCAAGCTAAGACTGCTATTGTTGTACGTGACGGTGTAGAAAAAGAGGTTCCTTTAGAAGAAGTTATCATTGGCGATGTTATTCTAGTGAAGCCAGGGGAAAAGATTCCTGTCGATGGTGAAGTAATAGAGGGAACAACAGCTGTTGATGAATCGATGTTAACAGGTGAGAGTCTACCCGTTGATAAAAAACAAGGTGATCCATTATTTGGCTCAACCATTAATAAAAATGGTTTTATTAAAATGACTGCAACAAAGGTTGGCCGTGATACAGCATTAGCACAAATCATTAAAGTGGTTGAAGATGCTCAAGGATCAAAAGCGCCAATACAGCGTTTAGCAGATCAGATTTCGGGGATTTTCGTACCAATCGTTGTTGGTATAGCCATTGTAACCTTTTTAATTTGGATTATTTGGGTTAGCCCTGGAGAATTTACACCTGCTTTAGAGGTTTTAATCGCAGTACTTGTTATTGCTTGCCCATGTGCTCTAGGGTTAGCAACACCAACTTCAATAATGGCAGGCTCAGGACGTGCAGCTGAGTTTGGTATTTTATTTAAAGGTGGAGAACATTTAGAGCAAACACAAAGCATTGATACTGTCGTTGTAGATAAAACAGGTACAGTGACACACGGAAAACCTGAGCTTACGGATGTTCTCTTAGCGTCAGAGCAAGATGAGGTGCGCTTTTTATCCCTAATAGGCGCAGCAGAGAAGCAGTCAGAGCATCCACTAGCAGAAGCCATTGTACAGGGCATAGAAAAACGAGGCATAGCTTTAGGGGATGTTCAATTCTTCGAGGCAATACCTGGTTATGGCGTGCAGGCAACTGTCTCAGGTCAAGGTGTTGTCATTGGCACACGTAAATTAATGCAACAATATGGAATAAGTATTACTGATATTTTACCAACAATGGAGCAACTAGAACGAAACGGTAAGACAGCCATGTTAGCAGCCATCAATGGGCAATATGCAGGTTTAGTAGCTGTGGCTGATACCGTGAAAGATACATCAAAAGAAGCTATTCGTCGTTTACAGGATATGGGTATTACGGTCATCATGATGACTGGTGATAACGAGCGTACTGCTCAAGCCATTGGAACAGAGGTAGGCGTGAATCATGTTATTGCAGAAGTCTTACCAGAAGGTAAAGCTGATGAAGTGAAAAAACTTCAAGCCCAAGGGAAAAAAGTAGCGATGGTTGGTGATGGCATTAATGACGCACCTGCCTTAGCAACAGCGAATATTGGGATGGCAATTGGTACAGGGACAGATGTGGCAATGGAAGCTGCAGATATTACGCTTATTCGTGGAGATTTAAATAGTATCGCGGATGCCATTCTAATGAGTAGAAAAACAATGCGTAATATTAAACAAAATCTATTTTGGGCATTTGCTTATAATACATTAGGTATTCCAATTGCTGCACTCGGTCTGCTTGCTCCATGGGTTGCAGGCGCAGCGATGGCTTTTAGTTCGGTATCAGTAGTATTAAATGCACTTCGTTTACAACGAGTGAAATTATAGGCATGTGAAAGGCATGGAGAAGTATATTCTCAATGCCTTTTTTTCTATGTCATCAGGAGAAAAATACCACAGGTAAATTTACTAGAACAATAGGTTGATTCTGTTTTTCATTTTCTTACTATGATAAAATGAAAGGCACTGATTCATTTATGTAGGACACAATGATCGAATCCATAGAACAAAAGGAGGAGCTTCTGGTGACGGTTCCATTTGTTACGGTAGAAGGTCCGATTGGTGTTGGTAAAACCTCTTTATCGAAAGAGATAGCAGCGACATTTAATTACCATCTATTAAAAGAAATTGTAGACGAAAACCCTTTTTTAAATAAGTTTTATGAAAACATTGAGGAGTGGAGTTTCCAAACGGAAATGTTCTTCCTTTGTAATCGCTATAAGCAATTAACCGATATTAAAAAATTTCGTTTAGCACATGCCAAACCTGTTGTAGCAGACTATCATATTTTTAAAAATTTAATATTTGCGAAGCGTACATTGGCACCAACTGAGTACGAGAAGTATGAGGAAATCTATAGAATTCTAACGAAAGACATGCCTGTTCCAAATGTAGTGGTTTATTTACATGCCAGCGTTGATACATTAATGAAGCGTATCGCCATGCGGGGACGAGAATTTGAAAAGATGATTTCACGAGATTATATGGAGCAGCTTGTGGCCGACTATCATTCTTTTATCGAGCATTTTGAGAGCATGCATCCAGAAATTCCAGTTATTCGATTTAATGGAGATCAGCTTGATTTTGTAAAAAATCCAAACGATTTAAATTATGTTTTAAAAATAATTAAAGAGACGTTACAACAAAGGAGTTTGCAATAATGAATTTAAGAGAGAAGTACGATATTCCACCACAAACTGTTATTACGATTGCTGGTACTGTTGGGGTAGGAAAATCGACGATGACAAAGGCATTAGCAGAAGCGTTGAACTTTCGTACATCGTTCGAGAAAGTAGACACAAATCCATACCTTGATAAATTTTATGAGGACTTTGAAAAATGGAGCTTTCATTTACAGGTCTACTTTTTAGCAGAACGTTTTAAAGAACAGAAGCGTATTTTTGAATATGGTGGAGGATTTGTACAAGATCGTTCTATTTACGAAGATACTGGCATTTTTGCTAAGATGCACTATGATAAAGGAACGATGAGTCCAACAGATTATGAGACTTATACGAATTTGTTTGATGCTATGGTGATGACACCATATTTCCCCCATCCAGATTTACTTGTCTATCTTGAAGGACCTATTGATGCAGTTATTGGTCGAATTCAAGAACGTGGACGTACAATGGAGCAACAAACACCGAATGATTATTGGATAGAAATGCATGAACGCTACGAAAATTGGATAAATAATTTTAATTCTTGTCCAGTTCTACGTTTAGATATTAATGATTATGATTTATTAAAAAATCCTGATGCCATTGAAGCAATTGTGAGCCGCATCAGTCATATGCTAAAACAAACAAGCCATTTACGAAAATAAAATAAAATAAATGACCAAAAAACGTGAGACAATATATAGCCGATTGTTTCACGTTTTTTGAATAGGAGGGATTATTATAAGAATCGCAGTGTATTGCGGATCTGGTTTAGGTAAAAGTCCTATTTATGCGGAGAAAGCAGCTGAGCTTGGTACAGCACTGGCAAAAAACGGTCACGGAGTTGTCTATGGTGGTTCTAAAACAGGGCTAATGGGGAAGGTAGCCGATGCTGTTTTAGCAGCGGGTGGAGAAGTGATTGGTGTGATGCCAACTCATTTACAAAAGCGTGAATTGGCTCATGCCTCATTAACAGAGATTCATATTGTAGACTCTATGCATATTCGTAAAGCTAAGATGGCCGAGTTGGCCGATGCTTTTATTGCTCTTCCAGGCGGCGCAGGGACTTTAGATGAATATTTTGAGGTATTTACCTGGGCTCAGATTGGACTTCATACAAAGCCTGTCATTTTATATAATGTCCATGGATTCTATGATGCGCTGCTACAGCATTTTAAAATAATGCTAGAGGAGGGCTTTATACGTGCTGAGCAAAAGAAATTCTTACGTGTAGCGGCTACCTCTGAAGGGATTTTACGTTTATTAAAAAAACATGGATGAACATTCTCCATGTTTTTTATCTTGATGCAGCGGGTGCTCTAACATCCGCTGCAATTACAAAGAGGCATAATTGATGTAATATAAAAGTAAAATAATTAAATTTTAAGTAAAAAATTAGTAATGGATGGGGTGTTGTTTATGCATAGTGTAGATGCTCAAGTAACCGATGATTTAGTAGTACAAGCCATTGAACGCAATATAGCCATTATCCGCTTCGATATGGACAGAAGAGTTGCATATGTCAATGAACTATTTGCTCAAACATTAGGCTATACAGTCAAGGAAATGCTAGGAAAAAATCATAAAGACTTTTGCTTGCCTGATTTCGTGAATAGTATGGAGTACGATAAATTTTGGCGCAATCTAACGGCAGGAAACAGCTATCAGGACAAAATAGAAAGAATTGATGCTAGGGGTAATATCATTTGGCTGGAAGCGACATATATGCCTGTCTTCGCAAATAATACAAGAAAAGTAATAGGTGTTTCCAAAATAGCTACCAATATTACTGAACGACAACATGAGATCGTTAGTGTTGCGGACAAGTTGAAGGGCATGTCTAATAAGCTTTACCAGCGTTCAGAAGCGGGTATTCAAAATAGCCAAGATCTACTAGAAACCATTAAAGTGGTTTCTAAGGAATCAAATGAAAATGTAAGTAATCTTGTACAGCTTCAAAAACAAGCAGATTCTATTAAAGGAATTGTAAAGACTATACAGGAGATTGCCTCACAAACTAATTTATTAGCCTTAAATGCAGCTATTGAAGCAGCTAGGGCTGGAGAATATGGTAGAGGTTTTGATGTAGTGGCTAAAGAGGTACGAAAACTTTCTGTAAGAGTTGAACAATCCATTTCGGAAGTGAAGGATAATGTGGAGGGCATTGAGCGAGAAATTGGTCAGGTGACAGACAGTATTACAAAAATAGCTGAAAAAATAGATAAAACAAATGAGCAAATTACTGTCACAGCAAATGACTTTAGTGAAATAGCATCAGCCGCTGAAGCATTAGATGAGCACTCAAAGCAGTTTATTGAAATTATTTAATTCTAAAATGACTATTATTATAATTACTAATAGTTTCCGAGATATATTGAAATAGTATATGTTTTTTATTTACAATAATAGTGTAAGTCATCAATCATAATAGGGGTGTTATGTATGACAAAAGTGGAAGTAAGCTTTCAGCATTTACCAACAACAGCTATTTCAGATGCGACAGGTGGGCATACCAATTTGCGAAGTGATATTAAGCCATTAGCAGACCATTTTAAAATTGCTGGGCGAGCTATAACTGTACGTTTACCAGATGGTGAAAATGGCGCCGTATTGGAAGCGATTAGGGCGGCAACTGAAGGGGATATTTTAGTCATTGATGCAAAGGGAAATACCAACCGAGCTGTGGCTGGAGATTTTGTGATCTCCTTAGCAAAAGGGTTAGGTGTACAAGGTTTTGTTGTGGATGGCGTAATCCGCGATATTGCAGCAATTCGTGAATTAAATTTCCCTGTATTCTCGTTAGGCACTACTGTAGCAGCAGGCAATAAAAACGGCGGTGGACAAGTAAATGTGCCGATCGCCATTGGGGGAGTAACGGTTCATCCTGGTGATTATATTATTGGGGATGTGGATGGTGTGATTGTTGTGCCACAGCAAGATGCTGAAAAAATTGTTGCAGCAGCAGAGGCTAAACTTGAAAAAGATGAAAAACGTGCACAAGAAGCACATGCCAATGGGAAAGAATCGATTATCGCTTATTTAGATAAAGTATTAGCAAAATAAAAAAACCCTCACGATGCCATCCAACATCGTGAGGATTTTTTTAAATTACGCTAGATTTTCATTATCATTAAAGTAATTTTTCATCTTTTCTCGATCGAAACGGCCTTCCCATTTAGCCATTACTAATGAAGCTAATGAGTTACCAATTACGTTAACGACTGTACGTCCCATATCAAGGATACGGTCAATACCAGCAATAAAGGCTAGTCCCTCAAGTGGAATACCTACAGTACCTAAGGTTGCTAGAAGTACTACGAATGATACCCCTGGAACACCTGCAATACCTTTAGATGTAACCATTAATACAAGCATTAACGTAATTTGTTCACCAATACTTAGGTGAATACCGTACATTTGTGCAATAAATAATGCAGCAATGGCTTGATATAGTGTTGACCCATCTAAGTTAAAGGAGTAACCGGTCGGTATAACAAAAGATACAATATCCTTTGGCGCCCCTAATTTCTCCATTTTCATCATAATACGTGGTAATACAGCTTCAGAACTTGCTGTTGAGAAGGCTAAAATTAGCTCATCTTTTAACACTTTAATTAAATAGAAGATGCTGATTCCTGCGAATTTTGCCACAAGTCCAAGAACGACAAAGATGAAGAACAGCATTGTTGCATAAACAAGAATAGCCAATTTGGCAAGTGGAACCAGTGAAGCAAACCCATATTTGGAAACGGTTACACCAATTAAACCAAATACCCCTAATGGAGCGAATTTCATTACGAGGTTAGTTACCCAGAACATAGCATCTGCTACCCCTTGGAAGAAGTCTAAGACTGGTTTCCCTCGATCACCTACTGCAGCAACCCCTAAACCGAAAATAACGGAGAAGAAGATAATCGCTAGCATATTACCTTCAGCCATTGACTGAATAATATTTGTTGGGACGATGCCTACAATGATATCAAATGGCCCTTCATGCTGTACTTCCTCAGTTGTTGATACATACTTCGAAATATCCCCTTGAGATAATTCATTCATGTTAAGTCCTGCACCAGGTTGGAAAATGTTTGCGGAAAGTAATCCAACAACGATTGCAACGGTTGTAATAATCTCAAAGTAAATTATAGATTTACCGCCTAATCGTCCAAGTTGCTTCATATCTCCAGTACCAGCAACACCAACGATTAATGTCGAAATAATAATCGGTACAACAATCATCTTAATAAGATGTAAAAATATATCCCCTAATGGTTGTAAATATGTCTCGATTTTGGGGTTTCCGTAAAAGATACCACCAACAACGATCCCTAAAATCAAACCGATTAAAATTTGAGCGGCTAAACTGATTTTAAATTTCTTTTTCAAATCCTTTGTACCTCCCTTAATATTAAATTTTTAGGACATGCCTTACTTTAATAATACGGAGGACTTATGGAATCCGACAAAATCCGAGAAAATTAATTTATTTTTGTTAAAATGTCTGAATATAACACTTGAATAAACTTCTTAATATTTACCTTTGCTTTACGATTATCGTGATCTTCAATCTGTGTCATGAGCTGACGAATTTCTTTAAAATCAAAGTAGCGAGGGGCATAGTACTCGAATTCTGAGTTTGTGTAATCGACAACCCCTAAATTAGCGAGGTTAATCATGGCAGCTAATATTGTTCGACGCACACGTTGCTCGATGGCTTTACTCTCTTTTAAAATTTCATCTGGTGTAGCCTTGGTCACAGCAGCAATTTCTTCATAAAGCTCTTTTAATGGAGGAAGGGGTGCAATCTTGTGCTGGTGAGCAAGTAATGTTTCTATAATGGCAATGATATCTTCGCTACCAATTTCCCCGACAATCCCCATATCATTCAAAATAGATTGAATATGGTCTCGTGATGTAGCTTTATGAGCCTTTTGTTCACTTAACTCAATGTTTGTAAGAGATTGACGTATCACTAATAGTGAGTTTTTGAGTCGAAATTGTTCAGTTGTTTTTTTCAAAACATTTTCGACTTCAATACGATTGATTGGTTTATGAATGAAGAAATCAATTCCTTGCTCATAAGCTTCGCCAACCATTTCTTTATTCACTACCTGTGAAATCATAATAAATTGTCCCTCGAAACGATTTTGCATAAGTTGTTCTACAGTTGCTATACCATCAAGCTTAGGCATCAGTAAATCAATTAGCACAAACTCTGGCTGCGTCATTAAAATTTGTGGAATGGCATCCTCACCATTGCGAGCCTCACCAATAACTGTACCTAACCCGCTATCTTCAATAATTTGTTTTAACATAACACGACTTGCACGATCATCGTCTACAATAAAATACCTCATTTAAGTCTCTCCCGTTTGAATAGTTTGCGTAGGAATTATGATTTTAAACGTTGTGTATTGATTGTTTGATTCAACGGTTATTGAGCCTTTTAATTTTTCTACTAGTTCAGCAACGTGTGAAAGCCCAATGCCAGTTGCCGCTACACCATCAACATTGAATTTAGTGGTGTACCCAGGTTCAAAAATAACAGAAATATCTGCTTGTGAAATCCCTTGTCCATTATCACATACTGTTATTACAGTATTATCTTCTTGGCGCTCAATAGCAATAGAAATGATCCCTTGTTCTTCAATAGCCTCAACAGCATTGGCTGATAAATTATTTAATAGAGCAAGGAGTGCAATATGATCTTTTGTTTGAAAATCGAAGTCTATACATGTATTAAATTGTATCTCCTTACCGAGTAATTCTGCATATTTCCTATTACCTTCTTCAATATAATGCAATAATTCAGATAATACAAAAGGGCCAAAGCTCTTTTCACCAACAATCTTTGAAATACCGGCATATATACGTTGAGAATCCTTTTTCACTTCATGGATTTCCTGGGCAATATGAAGTGCTTGTAAACTTTCTGCTCGATAACCTAGAGTTTTTAACTGCCGATATAATTCATAACCACTAGCCGTAATTGTTTCAATATGGTTCATTGATTTTTTTAAATAGAGGGTCTCAACATAGAGGTCAGATCCAATATTTAGCATTTCTTGTACCCGTTTTTTTTGTTCAGCTATCAAAATAGAGCTGTAGATCCCTACTACAAAAAAGCTTCGTAATAATGCTACCGCTAATAGGATCAAGAGGTCGTGAAGAAATAAAAAAGTATACGTTTGGACAAAGAAGCGGAAAATTTGTTCAGCTAAATTACTAATGACCTCACTAAAGGCAACGAGTAAACCAAGTTTTAGTGGTTTTTCTCTGTATTGTTGAATATCTAAAATTTGCAGGCATAGTGCAAACAATACATAAAATAAACCTGCTGGTAAATGGTTAAATATACTCTCAGAAATCGGAACATCATGTAATGTGGAATTAAAAACACGAAAAATAGTTGTCACAATACTTGTAGCAACGCCAGCCAAAATAATAGGTGTAGGTTTAATTAATGTACATAAAAAGAAGACAATTGTTCCTAAACCAAAACGGAAAGTTGTATTAGCAAAAGGCATAATTTTAATTTCACTACCAATTGCGGTCATAACAGCAATAATGAAAATCCAAGTAAGGGAAGCACGCGTCATAAGTAATTTCGATTGCAATTCAACAACCTCCCATCATTGATATAATAAAAAATACCACAACCGAGGCGGAAGTGGTATCTAACAAGTCATACATACAATTTAGGCAAAAAAAAACGGCTACATTTGTAGTCGGAAATTTAAAACTGGAGGAGGTAGAGGGATTCGAACCCCCGCGCGGTGTTACCCGCCTGTCGGTTTTCAAGACCGATCCCTTCAGCCAGACTTGGGTATACCTCCATGTTATATTGCTTTGCTGTCTTATCGACAAAAATAAATTTATCATAACTAGAAACGAGCGTCAATATATTTTTTGAAAAAATTTATATTGTTTAAATCATGACTTGGAAATAAATAATTTGTGCATTAAGTTGCAATTTATACAAACAGTCAGTATACTAGTTATTGCCGTGCTAGGTGGGAAGGTAGCGGTGTCCTGTAACTCGCAATCCGCTCTAGCGAGACTGAATTCCTTTTTCGAGGCTGTCCGTATTGTTTGGTCTGCCTTTTGCACGTAGTGTTGACGATTGGGTCCTGCGCAATGGATACCCATGAACCATGTCAGGTCCGGAAGGAAGCAGCATTAAGTGGTCTTATTCATGTGCCGCGGGGTTGCCTAATCTGAGCTAACGACAAGAGTAACGCTTATGTGCGGCTGTCAAGGAAAGGTGCACGGCATTAAATTGCCAATTCAAAGCATCCGTCTATTATAGGCGGATGCTTTTTTATTTTAATTTAGCAACTTCGTTTTCTATATAATGCAGCAAATGCTATAATAAATCTATTCAATTAAATGGAGAAGGAGAGAGGAAAATAGTGACGTATCAAGCATTTTATCGTGTGTATCGACCGCAATCTTTTCGAGAAATGTCTGGCCAAGCACATGTCAAAAGAACGCTACAAAATGCTCTCCTAGCAAATAAAACAACACATGCGTATTTATTTTCTGGACCTCGTGGTACTGGGAAAACAAGTACGGCTAAAATCTTTGCAAAGGCCTTAAATTGTGAACATGCACCATCGAAAGAACCGTGTAATGAATGTGCTACGTGCATAAGTATTACAGATGGTTCACATCCAGATGTCATTGAATTTGATGCAGCCTCGAATTCACGTGTTGAAGAGATTAGGGATATCATAGAAAAGGTTCGTTTTGCTCCTGCAAGCAGTAGATACAAAGTGTATATCATTGACGAAGTGCATATGCTTTCTACAAGTGCTTTTAACGCTCTTTTGAAAACATTGGAAGAACCACCTCCCCATGCTGTGTTTATTTTAGCGACAACAGAGCCTCATAAATTGCCTGCAACGATTATTTCTCGTTGTCAGCGCTTTGATTTTAAACGACTTTCTACTAATGATATTATTGAACGGATGAAGGTTGTTTTAGAAGATATTGATTTACCATATGAAGACCAAGGTTTAAAGGTAATTGCACAATCTGCCGCAGGGGGAATGCGTGATGCTTTGAGCTTATTGGACCAAGTTGTGTCTTTTAGTGGGGAAAAATTAAAACTTGAGGATACGTTGCTAGTTACAGGTTCAATTAGTCAGGATATTTTTTATGAATTGGCTGAGGCACTCAAAGTGAAAGATGTTGCGCAAATGCTTACACTTTTAGAGCAACTTATAGCTGACGGTAAGGATCCATTGCGTCTCTCAGAGGATTTAATTACATTTTTCCGTGATTTGTTATTACTTCAAACAAGTGATGATTTAGCTGAACTTTTAGAGCTTGTGTCCCCTGAGGAACGCGTATTTACTTTAGCACACGATTTTGCACCAGATATGCTTTATGGCTATATTGATATACTCGCAAAAACACAGCAGGAAATGCGCTTCTCTCACCATACGAAAATTTATTTAGAGACGGCTTTGCTTAAAATGGTACAGTTTTCGGGAGGAGTAATCCATCAATCAGTGGCCACAAACGAAACGGTGCAAAGTCCTGAGCTCACTCAAAAGATTATAGCTCTAGAGCAGATGGTTCAGCAATTATCCTTACAACTGCAAACAGGGGCACCTGTTCAAGCGTCGACAGCACAAAAAGAGCAAAAGCCGAGAGCTAAAAGTCCGAATGGTTATAAAGCGCCGACGGGTCGTATTCAGGAAGTGCTGAAAGACGCTACTAAGCAAGATGTGCAACGTATCAAGTCCATTTGGGCACAAGCTTTAAGTCAACTGCAAAAATCTCAATCTGCTCTTTTAGCAGAAGCCGAACCTGTTGCGGCATCTTCAAGTGCTTTTGTGTTAAAATTCAAGTATGATATTCATTGTCAGATGGTTGCCGACAACCAGTCTTTAAAGGCTCACTTTACACAATTAATGGCAGGGCAAACTGGTACAATGTACGAGATGCTATGCATACCTGAAGAATCATGGCTGAAAATGCGTGAAGAGTTTATTCGTGATCATGGTTTACAGCAAAAGAAAACGCAGACTGTATCAGAGCATGGTGAGGAATTATTAGAGCCACCACCGGCAGAAATGCCAGAAGAACCATTTATCGATGATGCCCAACCTCTCGCTTCACAAGATCCACTTGTGACAGAGGCTGAAAAGCTCTTTGGTAAAGATTTTGTTGAAATTATTGAAGATTAAATTTTTAGGAGGAAAACATTTATGCGTGGAATGGGAAATATGCAAGGTATGATGAAAAAGATGCAAAAAATGCAAAAGGAAATGATGGAGGCTCAAGAAGCTTTAAATGCTGAGCAATTTGAAGGTGTTGCAGGCGGCGGTATGGTGAAAGTAACAGTTTCTGGTCAGCGTGAAGTAGTTTCAGTAGATCTTGATGAATCTGTAGTAGACCCTGAAGACATCGAAATGTTACAAGACCTAATTGTTATTGCAACAAATGAAGCGTTGAAAAAGGTAGAAGAAAAAACAAACTCAACTATGGGTAAATTCACTCAAGGCTTAAACCTTCCATTCTAGGAGGTATTCATATGTACTACCCAGAACCAATATCTAAATTGATCGATAGTTTTATGAAATTGCCAGGTATCGGGCCGAAAACTGCGGCTCGTCTGGCGTTTTTTGTGTTATCAATGAAGGAAGACGATGTATTATCTTTCTCTAAAGCACTGATTGATGCTAAACGAAACCTAAGCTACTGTTCTGTTTGTGGCAATATAACGGATGTAGATCCATGTCACATTTGTACAGATAAGCAGCGAGATCATTCTGTTATTTGTGTTGTGCAAGATACAAAAGATGTGATCGCAATGGAAAAAATGCGCGACTACAATGGTATGTACCATGTACTTCAGGGGGCTATTTCGCCAATGGATGGTATCGGTCCAGAAGATATTAATGTTGCTTCTTTGTTAGTGCGCTTGCAAGATGAAAGTGTCCAAGAGCTTATTTTAGCTACGAATTCAACAATTGAGGGTGAGGCAACCGCTATGTACATTTCTCGCCTAGTCAAACCGTCAGGTATTCGTACGACCCGTATTGCGCATGGATTACCAGTAGGTGGAGATCTAGAATACGCAGATGAGGTTACGCTATCTAAGGCAATGGAAGGCCGACGCGAGTTATGAGTGAGGGATTAATATGTTCTTCCGTAGTAAAGGGAAACTAAAAAAAGAATTCGATGATAAGCTTGTGAATCTGATTAAAGAAACAAAAGAGGATTTACAGCAGGCGAAGATAATAGAAGAATTAATGGATGATTATGATCTAGGTGTGATTGCTCAACGCAAAACTGCAGAAAGTATTCATTTCTATTTGTTTAAGGAAGCTAGAATTCGTAAGGTATTAATAAAATAGTTCTTTTTAAAATATTCATAGAAGCAAAACAGGAAACATAAACTTTCATAATTATTTAATTGAGGGGGCAACTATATGTCTTGGTTAGTAATTATGAGTATTTGTATTCCTGTTGGGCTTCTTTTTCTTTATGTAATAATAAGACATGCTAAACTGGGTAAAATCTTAGAAGGATTATCGGTATTTTGGTTTAGATTTGCATTTGCTTTTCTATTATTATTCGTAATTCATTTAGGTATTGGTTATATAGGATATAATGTGCCAATCAATCTGTTTTCTGTCTTAACAATCGCTGTCTTAGGTATTCCAGGTGTATTAGGAATAACAGCTTTAATATTTTTTTTATAAAAGGCTTGCATTATAAAAAGATTCTGGTATAGTTATAGAAGTCGCTAATACAACCGATTGAAACGAAAAAATAATTTAAAAATTATTGTTGACACAATGTATAGCGCATGGTATTATATAAGAGTTGCTGCTGAAACAACGGCAAACAAATGAACTTTGAAAACTGAACAAGCAAAACGTAATCAATAAAGTTTTAAGTAGCTAGCTTCGGCGAGTGAAC